>CALLJI010000001.1 GCA_938091475.1 uncultured Caldimicrobium sp.
GACATAACCATAATTTTGTGCTTAATTTTAGAGAGCTGTTCTCTAACCCTTTTGTCCTGCTGGTCTAATAATATGTTTTTATCCTTGAGCATCCTTTCCTCCTGCTTCCCGGGAAATTTTCTATATTTTAATTGATTTCTCTTTGTGTGTCAAATGAAGTAGGGAGAATGTTTCAAAATATGTAGGGGCACGGCATTGCCGTGCCCAAGGGAGTTTTATCTGTAGGGGCGATTCACGAATCGCCCAAAAATTCGTTTGGGCAGGGCTTGCCCCTGCCCCTTTATTGCGGGCAACCGCATGGGTTGCCCCTACCATTTTTTTAATCCTTGGGCTCAGCATGCTGAGCCCCTACGAATTCTTTCGCAGGCTAAAGCCTGCGGCTACCTTTTTAATTTTTAATGCACAGCATGCTATGCACCCTATTCGTTTCTACTAAATAAAAGCAAAGACAAGAAATCAATTAAATTTACAATACCATTAAAGTTTTTTTCAATTTATCCGAAAATTATAAATGCATTCCCTTAAAAGGAGGGGCCCCTATGAAAGTAGAGATGTATAAAAATTTGGTCTTAGATCAAGTAATTTCCCAATCTACTCCCGCAACTAAAGATATTAGGAGTGTAAAGAACACACCCCCAGAAAAGGAGCTTTCACAAAAAATTGACTTAGAAAAAATCAACCAAGAAAGACTCAAGGAGTTGAGTGAAGAATTATCCAAATTTCTAAATCAGTTTAATTTAACTGCCAAAATTGTGTTTGACAAAAAGTATGAGACTCTCGTAGTGCAAGTGTTACGAATGGATAATATGGAGGTAATAAAACAGATCCCTCCTGAAGAACTCTTGGAACTCTCAAAGAGACTTCAAGAATTTGTTGGTATACTTCTTAAAGATAAGGTTTAGCTTCGTTGTTTGGCCGTCAAGAAAAGGAATTGTTATCCTTAAGGGTCAAGTTAGACGCTTTCTCATTTTGAAGTATTACTTTCTTCTTTTTTGCTTTCTACTATAGGGTAAAGTATGCTGTGCCAGAAAGTAAAAATGTAGGAGCAGCCCTTGTGCTTGCTCGATTTGGAGCAGGGCGGAGCGGAGCCCGTACGAAAAAAATCTTTGGGCACGGCAGTGCGGAGCCCCTGCGAAAGAATTTCGGGCACGACATGTCGTGCCCATACAAAATAAGGGGCAGGGGCAAGCCCTGCCCCTACAAATTTGTGGGCGATTCGTGAATCGCCCCTACCATTTTAAAACTTTTGGGCACGGCGGTGCGGAGCCCCCACAAAATAATGGGCTGGGGCAAGCCCTGCCCCTACAATCGAAATTCTCTGGGCACGGCATGCCGTGCCCTTGCATATTTATGTGGGCGATTCGTGAATCGCCCCTACGCTTAAACCCTTTTGGGCACGGCAATGCCGTGCCCCTACATTTTGTAAATCTTGGGCAAGGGGAAGCCCTGCCCATACAATTAAAACTTCAATTAGAATTCTTGCTAAAAGCTCTTTTTATGGTATTCTCAAGAAAAATAAGCCTTTAGGTGGGAGGTAGCTCTAATGAGGGAATTTGTAGTAGCTGTAGTAGGTGCAACGGGTGCTGTAGGACGGATGATGTTACAAGTTTTGGAAGAGAGAAATTTTCCTATAAAAGATTTACGTCTCTTTGCCTCCCCAAAATCTAAGGGTCTAAAATTGCCCTTTAAAGGAGAGGAAATAGAGGTAGAAGTTCTTGAGGAAACCCAGTCTTTTAGAGGTATTGATATAGCCTTATTTTCAGCAGGAGCAGCGCGAAGCCTTGCTTATGCACCACTCTTTGCAAGAGATGGTGCAGTAGTGATTGATAACTCCAGTGCCTGGAGAATGGATCCGGAAGTGCCTTTGGTAGTGCCTGAGGTAAATCCCCACGCAGTAGCCCAACACAAGAATAAAGGTATAATAGCTAATCCCAATTGCTCAACCATACAAATGGTAGTTGCTCTAAAGCCCCTGCATGATGTAGCAAAAATAAAAAGAATTGTAGTTTCCACCTATCAATCTGTCTCTGGAGCAGGTCAAAAAGCCATTGAAGAATTAATGAACCAAGTGAGGGCCTGGTGTGCCGGAGAAATATTGCCCCCTCCTAAAAACCTTCCCCAAACTATTGCCTTCAATTGCATTCCTCAAATAGATGTATTTTTGCCCAATAGATATACCAAAGAAGAGATGAAAATGATTGAAGAGACAAGAAAAATTATGGAGGAGCCAGAGCTTAGGGTAACTGCAACGACTGTCAGGGTCCCTGTTTTTTATAGCCATGCTGAGGCTGTTAATATTGAAACAGAAAAAAAACTTACAGTAGAAGAAGCCATAGAAATTTTAAATAAAGCTCCGGGAGTGATAGTGTTAGATGATCCAGAGAATAAAATCTATCCCCTCCAAATTGAAGTAGCAGGGAGAGATGAGGTCTTTGTTGGAAGAATTAGAGAAGATTTTTCTGTGGAGTGCGGTCTAAATATGTGGATTGTTGCCGATAATCTGCGAAAAGGTGCAGCTACTAATGCTGTCCAGATTGCAGAAATTTTAATACAAAAATACCTCTAAAGCCTTGAAGCTTATCGTAGAAAATTCTGCCCTACCCTTTCAATTAACCCAAGAAATTTTAAAAAACTTTCCCTCCTATCAACTCATTGAAGATTACGAAGATTTTAAGTGGAACATTGACAGGGAAGAGGATCTCATTACCCTTGGTAAAAAGGTCCTCTTCATTACCCATTTCAAAGGAGACTTTATAAAACCCTGCCCTGGGACCCAAAATTATCTTTGTTGCGGATATCAGATTTTTCACATAGGCGAAGGCTGTCCCTTAGATTGTAGCTACTGTATTCTCCAGCTTTATTTAAACAGGCCCGGGCTAAAAATTTGGGGAAATCTCCTTGAAGATGGTTTAGAAAAATTGAAAAGCCATTTAAGGGAACATAAAAATAAAAGAAAAATTCTGCGTATAGGCACAGGTGAATTTACAGATAGCTTAGCCTTGGAAGGTATAACCCATATTTCTGAAAAATTAATTAATTTTTGGAGAGAAGAATCTCCTTTTGGTGTCCTTGAGTTAAAAACCAAGGTAGCCCTAAAGGAGGAATTTTTTCAGAGACTTAAAGGGGATCCTCGGGTGATTTTTGCCTGGTCAATAAATACAGAGAAAATTATCCATTCAGAAGAGAGGGGGACAGCCTCCCTTAGAGCTCGCCTTGAAAGTGCAAAACATGCTATTAAATATGGTTTCTCCGTTGCCTTCCACTTTGATCCAATCATTCTCTATGAAAGAGCCTCTGAAGAGTATCCAGCCCTCTTAGAAACAATTCTCAATAATTTTCCAAATGAGAGGATTGCTTGGATAAGCTTTGGAACTCTAAGATTTCCTAAAAGTTTGAAAGAAATTGCTCAAAAAAGGTGCCCCTCCACCCAAATTTATACTGAAGAATTTATTGAGGGACTGGATCAAAAAAGGCGCTACTTCATAGATCAACGCAAAAAATTGTATTTATCCTTTAAAAAATGGATAGAGGAAAGCAAAGAATTTGTTACCTATTATTTTTGTATGGAAAGTGAAAGGATTTGGAAGGAAGTTTTAGGAGAAGACATTCAATCCTCTGAGAACTTAGCAGAAAAATTAGATAAGGCAGCCCTTCGTTTATGCTCCTTTTCTTAGTTTATATCATCAGTCTTTTACTCTCAGGATGCATAGCTCCATTTAAGACCACAAAGAGTTATTCCTGTTTAGATTGTCATTCCCAATACAAAGTAGAGCATAGCACTCTTACTTGCGTTGATTGCCATAGGGGTGAAGAAAAGGCTAAATCAAAAAAGTTTGCTCATAGCAATTTAAGAAGAAAACTCAGCCTTTCTGAAATTGAATCCCTTTGCGGGAGATGCCATTTGGAGGAAATTAACCATTTTAAAACCACGTTACACTACACTTATGAGAAAGAACTCCATAGCCTCTTCAGTGGTTTTTCTTTTCCAGATTTAGTAAAGAAAATGGAAGATTTATCTAAAATTTCCTACTCTCTCTCAAGTAAAGAAGGGCTTCTTCTAGATTTCTTAAGAAGAAGGTGTTTAACTTGTCACATCTTCTCTGAAGGCGAAAACTATAAAGCCACGCGCAGATCAATCTATTGTTTTAGCTGTCACACCCCTCACCAACTTAGCAGACCAACTGATAAAGAGTGCCTTTCCTGTCATTATAGCACGCGCATTGGCTGGGATTATTATGGGTTTTTTCCACATAACTGGTTCAGGGATTATCGCACACCCCTTGTGAATGGTAATTTTCCTGAAAGACCTTACGGAATTGA
>CALLJI010000002.1 GCA_938091475.1 uncultured Caldimicrobium sp.
AATTCCTAAAGAACCTATTCTTTTTATGAAACCTCCTACTTCAGTGATAGGTCCAGAAGATTATATTTTACTTCCTCCAGAAAGTGAAGAAGTGCACTATGAAGGAGAGTTGGCTATTGTGATAGGAAAAGATATTTTTAGACCAAAAAGTTATCGTGAGGTTGAATCTGCTATTTTAGGTTATACCTGTTTCAATGATGTGACAGCACGGGATCTTCAAAGGAAGGACGGACAGTGGACAAGAAGTAAGAGTTTTAACACCTTTGCTCCTATAGGTCCCTTTGTGGTAAAAGATTTAGATCCCGATGGCCTTCGCCTTCAAACGAGAGTAAATGGAAGGGTAGTACAAGATTCCAAAACTTCGGAGTTGATTTTTAAACCAGTTGAATTAGTTTATTTTATATCAAAAATTATGACTCTCTATCCTGGAGATGTTATAGCTACTGGTACACCTCCTGGTGTGGGTCCACTCAACCCCGGAGATGTAGTGGAAGTAGAAATAGAAAAGATTGGGCTCTTAAGAAATTATGTTCAAGCCTTAATGTGAGGTAAAGGTTATGGCGCTTTCTGAGGGCAAGGTGATAGCTATCTCTATAAGTAAAGAAAAGGGCACTCCTAAGGAAAATGTAACAGAAGTTAAAGTAATTGAGAATTTTGGGATAGAAGGGGATGCCCATGCTGGCCCCTGGCATAGACAAGTTAGTTTCCTTGATATCTTTACCTTAGAATGGATGAAAGAAATTGTGGGAAGAACTCTGGCTTATGGAGAACTCGCTGAAAATATTACTACTGATGTAGATCTCTCTATAGTAAAAGTGGGAGATTACATTGAGGCTGGAGAGTGCCTTTTTGAGATCACGCAGATAGGAAAAAAATGTCACCATGGTTGTGCCATTTTCCAGAGGGTAGGCAAATGTGAAATGAGAAACAGAGGAATTTTCACAAAGGTGTTAAAAGGTGGGGTCCTAAGAGTAGGAGATAAACTAAAAGTTATAGTGAAATGAGGTCTCTAATGGAAAAAAATAATTTTATTCCCAAACTTATAGCTTGGGAGCTTACAAGAACTTGCAATTTAGATTGTATTCATTGTAGGGCTTCTGCCTCAAGAGGCACTTTTGAGGGAGAGCTTACCAGAAAAGAAGTTTTTAGGATTTTAGAGGAGATTACAGAAGTTGCCAAGCCTGTCATAATTTTGACGGGTGGTGAGCCTCTCTTGAGAGAGGATTTGTTAGATATTGCAAAAAGAGCGGTTGAGCTTGGGCTAAAGCCAGTTTTAGCCACAAATGGAACACTTTTAACCAAGGAGCTTGCCCTTGAGCTTAAAAGGGTAGGTATTGCCAGAGTGAGTATTAGTATAGATGGAGCAAGTGCTAAAGCGCACGATGATTTTAGAAAAATGCCTGGTGCCTTTGAAGGAGCTATAAGAGGTATTCAAATACTAAAGGAAGTTGGTCTTCCCTTTCAAATAAATACAACTATTACTGCCATTAATGCTGAAGAGCTACCTAAGGTGCATAATCTTGCCAAAGAGCTTGGTGCGGTTGCCCATCATATATTTTTACTTGTGCCTGTAGGAAGGGGAAAGGAACTCTCTAAGGAATCCCTCTCCCCTGAGAGATATGAAGAATTGTTACATTGGTTTTATGAGCAAAGGGATAAATCACATCTGCATTTAAAGGCAACCTGTGCGCCCCACTACTATCGCATTTTGCGAGAGCGGGCAAAGGCTGAGGGAAAAGAGGTTACCTTTGAGACCTTTGGGCTGGATGCAGTCACCAGAGGGTGTTTGGCTGGAGTAGGTTTTTGCTTTATTGGCTACAACGGCATTGTGCAGACCTGTGGATATCTGGAAGTGCCCTGTGGAGATTTACGAAAGAACACTTTTAAGGAAATTTGGGAAAATTCAGAGGTTTTTAATAAACTGAGAAACTTTAAACTCTATAAGGGAAAATGTGGAAATTGTGAGTATATAAGGGTGTGCGGTGGTTGCAGGGCAAGAGCTTTTGAAGCAACGGGGGACTATTTAGAGGAAGAGCCTCTTTGTACTTATCAGCCTAAAAAAGAGAAACTATTGAGTCAAAGAGCAGTTTAGCTAAGGCTTCCTTAGAGAGATTTTCAAATTTCTGTTCAAAGTTTGGTCCGATAAGTAAATAATTTGAACTTAGGGCACCTGCTGAGCCTACGGGATTAGCAATGATAAGATCAAAGTTTTTTTCTTGTTTTTTGAGTTGGGCATATTCTTTAAGTTTGTCTTCCTCCTCTAAGGCAAAACCTATTGTAATTTGATGATTTTTTTGTTTAGATAATTCCTTTGCTATATCTGGAGTTAGTTCAAGCTCTACAATTAAGGAGCTACCCTTTTTTATTTTTCCTTTCTTTTTCTCTTTAGGTCTAAAATCACAGGGGGCAGCTGCAAAGATGGCAAGATCTACCTCGAAAAACAATTCTAAGGCTTTATGATACATAGCCTGCGTGGTTGGAGTATAAAAGATTTGAGGATAGGGAATAGGAGAGAAAGAATTTAATTTGGGAAAGAGATAATCAAACTTCTCAAGACCCCAGAGTAGAAAAACTTGAGCCCCTCTATAGTAGGCTTCCTTAGCTAAAAGATAAGCTGTAAGTCCTGAAGAAGCATT
>CALLJI010000003.1 GCA_938091475.1 uncultured Caldimicrobium sp.
GGGGGTGGGAATGTTTCAAAAATTGGAGGCTTTTTCAAGGTGTTATTCTTAATCGAAAAAATTTGTAGGGGAAGGCCTTGCGGTTGCCCCTATTGGGCACGGCAGTACCGAGCCCCTACACATTTGTGGGCGGTTCGTGAATCGCCCCTACATCAAAAATCTTTTGGGCACGACTTGTCGTGCCCCTACATCTTTGAATTTTCTTGAATTTTAGAGAAAACTGTAGGGGCACAGCATGCTGTGCCCAAAGAATTTAAAACAAATGTAGGGGCAAATCACGATTTGCCCTAAAAATTGGGCGATTCGAGAATCGCCCCTACCGATTTTAAACCCTTTTGGGCACGGCGTGCCGTGCCCCTACAAACAAAATCTTTTTTGATAAAGCATATCGCACTTCTAACATGTGACATTTCAAAATAGTAATTAAGTGTGACATTTTAAATTAGTAACCACAACATTCTCTTCTCTCCTTGACAAAGGTTTAAAACTTTGTTAATTTAATGAAAATCTACTTAGGAGGGGTATATGGCTGGGAAGCCTCTTATTTTATGGTTTGATGAAATCAAATATGAAGATGTGCCCTTAGTAGGTGGAAAAAATGCATCCTTAGGGGAAATGTATACCAAGCTTACTCCTAAGGGAATAAATGTACCCTACGGATTCGCTGTTACTGCAGAGGCTTATAGATATTTTATCAAGGAAAACCATTTAGATGATGAAATAAAGAATGTGTTGAAGGGTTTAGATACTCATAATATTGAAGATCTCCAAAGGAGAGGAAAGAGAGTTAGAAATCTCATACTCCATGCTAAGATGCCAGATAAGCTTGCAGAAGAAATAGCGAATAGCTATGAAAAACTTGCCCAAAAATATGGGAAAGATCCAGATGTGGCAGTGCGCTCCTCTGCTACAGCTGAAGACCTGCCAGATGCTTCCTTTGCTGGCCAACAGGAAACTTATCTAAATGTGAGAGGGGCAAAGCAGGTGATAGATTATGTTCAAAAGTGTTTTGCCTCTCTTTTTACGGATAGAGCCATTTCTTATCGCCAAGATAAAGGATTTGACCATTTCTCTGTTTATCTCTCAGTAGCGGTGCAAAAAATGGTGCGTTCAGATAGGGCAAGTTCTGGAGTTATGTTTACCTTAGATACAGAGTCTGGTTTTAAAGATGTAGTATACATTACAGGTGCTTGGGGATTAGGAGAATATGTAGTCCAAGGCAAGGTTAATCCGGATGAGTTTTATGTCTTTAAACCCACCCTGAAAATGGGTTTTAAACCTATTCTCTCCAAAAAATTGGGAAGTAAGCATCTCAAATTAGTTTATGGGGATTCACTGAAAAAGCCTTTAAAGGAAGTAAAAACTACTCAGGAAGAAAGGGCAAGTTTTTGCTTGCAGGATGAGGAAATATTAAAATTAGCTGAATGGGCTGTTCTCATTGAAGAGCACTATGGCAGACCTATGGATATAGAGTGGGCCAAAGATGGTGATGGAAAAGAGATTGGCACAGGGGAACTTTTTATTGTTCAAGCAAGGCCTGAAACAGTTCATGCTATAAAGGATAGTAAATATTATGAGATCTATAAACTTAATGGTGAAGGCAAAGTCCTTTGCACGGGAAAGGCAGTGGGAAGTAAGATTGGTCAGGGAAAAGCTCGGGTCATCTTGGATATCACTGGGATTCATTCCTTTCAACCCGGAGAAGTTTTAGTCACCACTATGACAGACCCTGATTGGGAACCTATAATGAAAAAAGCCTCTGCTATTGTGACTGACAAGGGTGGTAGAACCTGTCATGCTGCTATTGTTTCTCGTGAACTTGGTATACCCTGTATTGTTGGTACAGAGGTCGCTACAAAAACTGTCAAAGATGCCTCTGAGATAACCGTTGACTGTACACAGGGTGAAGAGGGAAGAGTCTTAGAGGGGCTGATTCCCTTTGAGGTGGAGAGAATTGATTTGGAAAACCTCCCAGAGACAAAGACCAAAGTGATGATGAATGTAGGTATTCCAGAGCAAGCCTTTTCTCAGGGGCAAATTCCAAATGATGGAGTAGGTCTTGCCCGTTTAGAGTTTATCATCAACTCACACATTGGCATCCATCCCTTAGCCTTACTCTATTTTGATGAGCTAACTAAAAAGGCCTCTCAGGATAGAAGATTAAAAAAAGTGGTTCAGGATATAGAAAAAAGAACTTATGGCTACAAGAACAAAACTGAGTTTTTTGTAGACAAATTAGCTCAAGGAGTGGGCACTATTGCTGCAGCCTTTTATCCTAAGGATGTGATAGTAAGACTATCAGACTTTAAGAGTAACGAGTATGCCAATCTTATCGGAGGGTATCTCTTCGAGCCAGAAGAGCACAATCCTATGATTGGATGGAGAGGGGCATCTCGTTACTATGATCCCAAATTTGAACCAGCCTTTGCTTTAGAATGTAAAGCCTTAGCCAAAGTGAGAAACGAGATGGGGCTCACCAATGTAAAGGTTATGATCCCCTTCTGTAGAACCCCAGAGGAAGGGATCAAAGTGATGCAGATTATGGAAAAGTATGGGCTAAAAAGAGGAGAAAATGGTTTGGAAATTTATGTGATGTGTGAAATTCCAAGTAATGTGATTTTGGCAGAAGAGTTTGCCCAGATCTTTGATGGCTTTTCCATAGGGTCAAATGATTTAACCCAGTTAACCCTTGGCTTAGACAGAGATTCAGAATTAGTAGCTCATCTCTATGATGAGAGAAATCCCGCCGTTAAAAAGATGATTAGAGAAGTTATTCAGGTTGCCCACAAATGGAATAGAAAAATAGGTATTTGTGGACAGGCACCCTCAGATTTCCCAGATTTTGCAGAATTTTTAGTGGAATGCGGTATAGATTCTATGAGCCTAACCCCTGATACAGTTATAAGGACCAAATTGCTGGTTGCAGAAAAGGAAAAGAGCCTAAGTAAGCCTAAAAAAGAAGGCTAAAGGTGTTTTTTTTATTTTTATTGACCCTCTGGTTATTTTGTGGAAGTCCAGTTTGGGCAAGGGATAACCTTTTTATCCATCCACCACAAATTTACCCAGAAAAGGAATTTGCCTATTTAAGAAATCCTATTTATCAATTTATAAAAGAAAGATTAAGCTCACCAGGTTTTTCCCTTCCAAACCAAACGACCCTCCAAGGGGTAGAGAGCATGTTTCTTTTTGATCCTCCAGGAAAAGTAAAGATGATTTTCCTTTTGAGAGATCTTTCAAGTGGAAAGACCTTTTATGAAAAAGGTTATGAGGCTTCCTATGAAGACTTTTGGAAAACCTTGGAAAGGGGAGTGGAGGATTTAAAGATTGGACTGGGCTATACCAGAGAGGAAAACAAACCAATAGAGAAAAAAATACCCCCTGAGACAGAGAAAAAAGAGGTCAAACCTAAAGATAAGTCCATTAAAAATGATGAGCCTTCACTCCTATCTAAGGTTAATCCTCTCGGACTATTTTCAAAACTCCTCCCAAAGAAAGAGGACCCGCTCAAAATAAAACTTGAAATTCCTCCACCTCCACCTCCCCCCTCTGTGGTGCAATCCCAAATCCCAGTCTCTTCGATGTCTCCTCCAGCGATACCTTCGCCTCAAACCACTTTGCCTCCTTCTTCAGAGAAGCCTTTTGTTGAGCTTCCTCCTTCTCCCAAAAGTGCTTCTCCCTGGCAATGGTTTTAGCAAAGATTGTTTTAATGTTAATAAAAAGCCTCTATACAAATTTTTAAACTTAAATATAATTAATTCCAAAATGAGTCACAAGCCCAAGGTTGTTATAACTCCATATGGGAAGAGAAAAAAAAGAAAAAAATATAGGAGAATATTATTATTTTCCCTCTTTATTTTTCTTTTTTTTACTTTAGGAGCTTATCTATTTTTGAGTTGGCTAATAAAAAAAGAAAGTAAGGATTTAGAAAAGATTCGATTAGAAAATCAGAAACTAAGGGGGGAGATTAAGAAATTTCAGAGTTCTGATAAAGCTTATGAGGAAGTTTTAAGAGTAAAAATGGGATATATTGCAGAGGGAGAAAAGATTATTATATATAAAGCAGAAGCTAAAAAGCCCTAAAAAGGAGGAGTAAATGCTTGGTTGTCAAATCATAGAGGGATACTTTGAGGGAAGGGAGCTAAGTTTTGCCATAGTGGTGAGCAGATTCAATGTCTTTATCACACAGAAGCTTTTAGAGGGGGCTTTAGATGTTTTAAGGAGGCACAATGTAGCGGAGGAGAAGATATACATTACTTGGGTGCCCGGAGCCTTTGAGATACCCTTAGTTGCAAAGAAATTAGCTCTCAGCAAAAAGTTTGATGCCATTCTTTGTTTAGGAGCTATTATTAGAGGATCAACCCCCCATTTTGAATATGTGGCAGCAGAGGCATCAAAAGGAGTGGCTCAGGTAATGCTTGAATCAGAAGTGCCAGTTATCTTTGGAATTCTAACTACTGATACCATTGAGCAAGCTATTGAAAGAGCAGGCACTAAAGCTGGAAATAAAGGGGCAGAGGCTGCCTATAGTGCCTTAGAAATGGCAAACCTAATGAAGAAGATTTCCCAGCTCTAATTAAATATTTTAACTTCCCCTAGGAGGTCCAAGATGAAGAGCATAAAGGATTTTGATTTAAAGGGTAAAAGGGTATTCATAAGGGTAGACTTCAATGTGCCTATGGAAAATGGAAAAATTACAGACGATACAAGGATTGTTGAGGCCTTGCCAACCATTGAGTATGCTCTAAAAAGTGGAGGAAAGGTAATACTCTGTTCCCATTTAGGAAGACCTAAAGGAAAAAGAATTCCAGAACTCTCTCTTAAGCCTGTTTTTGAATACTTAAAGGAAAAATTAGCGGTGCCCCTTTATTTTGTAGAGGATATTACAGAGGAGAGCGTAAAGAAAATTGACTCAGAAGTAAGGGAAGGAGAGGTAGTATTGCTGGAAAATATTCGCTATTACGAAGGTGAAAACAAAAATGATCCAGAATTTTCTAAAATTTTAGCTTCAATGGCAGATGTATATATAAATGATGCCTTTTCTGTGTGCCATAGAGCACATGCTTCTGTAGTTGGTATAGCTGAAAGGGTCAAAGAAAAGGGTATAGGCTTTCTTACAGAAAAGGAGCTCAAATTTTTGAACAGAGTTATTGGGAAACCAGAAAGACCCTTTTATGCCATAGTGGGAGGAAGTAAAGTCTCTACCAAAATTGGAATTTTAAAGAATCTTCTTTCCAAGATTGACAAACTTTTTATTGGTGGTGCTATGGCTAATACTTTTCTTTATGCAATGGGATTCAATGTTGGTAGTTCTTCAGTTGAAAAGGATTACATAGAGATTGCCAAAAGTATTCTTTATGAGGCGCATGAGCAAGAAGTTAAAATTTATCTCCCTGTTGATGCAGTAGTAGATAGAGAGGGCAAGGCTTGTTGTGTAAAATTAAACGAAATTGAGGATGGCGATGTGATTTATGATATTGGGCAAGATACAGTGGAATACTTTGCAGAAGCCTTAGATGGAGCTAAAACGGTTATTTGGAATGGTCCGCTAGGCTATTTTGAGAAAAAAGAATTTAGTGTAGGAACTTTTTCTTTAGCCAGAAAGGTAGCAAGTTTATCAGCTCTTACGGTAGCGGGTGGAGGTGACACCTTAGCAGCCCTAAAACTGGCAGGAGTATTAACTGCCTTTAGTCATACCTCTACCGCAGGTGGAGCTTTTTTAGAATATTTAGAAGGAAAATCTTTACCAGGATTAGCGGGACTATAATTAGTTCTTAAGAGGAAAATTCTATGAGAGAAAAACTCTTTGTAGGCAATTGGAAAATGCACTTTACTTTAAGAGAAGCCAAAGCTTATTTTGAAAAATTTTTAACGCTTCAAAGTAAAAATCCCCTTAGCAATAGGATAATCGGCGTTGCTCCTCCCTTCACAGCCCTTTTTTATGTGAAATCTCTCCTAAAAGCCACTTACATTAAATTAGTTGCGCAAAATGCCCATTTTGCTGAAAAAGGGGCTTTTACTGGAGAAATTTCTCCTGTTATGTTAAAAGAAATAGGTGTAGAGTATGTAATCTTAGGGCATTCTGAGAGGAGGCATCTCTTAGGTGAAGAGGATGAATTTATCAGCAAAAAAGTAACAAGTGTTTACAACATAGGGCTTAAACCCATCCTTTGCGTAGGGGAGACTCTAGAGGAGAGAGAAGAGGGGGAAACCTTAGAGAGAGTAAGCTCTCAAGTCAAAATAGGCTTACAAGGCCTTAAATCACTTCAACCCCAGAATTTAGTTATTGCCTATGAACCTGTATGGGCTATTGGAACGGGAAGAAATGCCACTCCTGAACAAGCAGAGGAAGTGCAAAGCTTTATTAGAAAAGTTTTGGAAGAACTTTATGGAAAGGAGACTGCCTTGGAGATACCTATTCTCTATGGAGGAAGTGTCACCCCTGAAAATGTAGGAGAATTAATGCAAATGCCCAATGTGGACGGAGTGTTAGTGGGAGGAGCCTCTCTTGACCCGGAGAAATTTTATAAAATTTGTAGTATAGAAGTTTAAGGAGGAATAGGGTTATGGAATGTCCCTTGCCAGATTACTTTCAACTTGAACCAGAAATACTTGAAATACCAAAAAAATATAAAAAACTGGTCATCGTTGGAGCAAGTCCCAAACCAGAGAGACCAAGCTACATCGTTATGGAATATCTCTTAAAGGAGGGATTTGAAGTTATTCCAATAAATCCTGCTCACAAGGAAATCCTTGGGCAAAGGGTCTACCCAAATTTAGAGAGTCTTCCCCCTGATTTCCAACCAGAAGTCATTATTCTTTTTAGAAGAAGTGAAGAGGTTTTACCCATCGTGGAAAAGGCCCTTGCTCTTAAGCCAAAAGTTATATGGATGCAAGAGGGCATTGCTAATAACGAAGCTAAAGCCTTAGCAGAAAGTTATGGAATCAAGGTGATAATGAATAAGTGTTTTAAAAAGGTGCATCAGCTTGCTCAATGGAAAACTTAGTTTTCCCTCAAGCCCTTGCCTTCTATGTAGAAAATCTTCGCAAGATTTTTCAAAATAAAAGAGATGCCCTTGGAACTATCTCACTTTCCAATCTTACCTTAGCTTTCTTACAGTATTTCAAAGAAGATTTAGAAGCTGTGAATGAGCTTTCCTTAGAGTTTTTGATGCGACTATCCTATGCTCTTTATTTGAAAAGCAAGCTACTCCTTGATCAGGCTACGGAACTTAGTTCTGAGGAGCTTGATGAAGAAATGCCAAGTAAAGAGACAGCGAGAACTTTTTCTTATTATCCTCTTTTACTAAGTAGGCCAAAATTAGGGGAGGAGCTTTTCTTGCCGAGGCTTCATGGTTTTTCAGAAGAAGTTGAGGATAGGGAAAAGGGGGATTTAAATCTCTTACTTTCCGCTTTTTTGTCCCTTTTAGAGAGGCAAAAAAAGGTGACTCCTATGGTCATAGAATGGCAGGAGAAAGATATTGAAGAATACATAGAGGAGTTAAGAGAGTGGCTTCGGGGGAGGGGAATTTTTACCCTTGAAGAGTGGCTTCACTTTAAGGGTCTTCTTGATATCAGAGATATTGTTTATTATTTTCTTTCCATTTTGTTTTTGGTTTATATGGGTGAATGCGGTCTTTATCAGGATGAGAGAGGGCATATTCAAATTTTTGTGAAAAATTGAGATTAATAAAAGGTTATTTTGTAATAAAAAGAGTGGAAAAATGCCTCAAAATTTCCAAAAATTCCTCATAATAAGTAAAAATCTTTTAATATAATGGTTGACAAATTAATGCAAATCTAATAAAAAGAGATTTGATTATGCCCTATACGATAAATCACATTGTAGAGAATTGTACGGGATGTGAGGAGTGTGTAAAAGCCTGTGCCGAAGGGCATCAAGGCTTATCCAATTGTATAATTTTCAAAGTTGGTCCTAAATTTGCTTATTTTGCTTGTCTACAATGTAAGAAACCTCTATGTGCCAGTGTCTGTCCTGTGGCTGCACTTATACGCAAAGGAGAGGTGGTGGCCTTTTATCAGGAGATTTGTGTGGGTTGTATGAATTGTATGGAGGCTTGTCCTTGGGGGGTGCCGAAATTTAATTTTAATACTGGGACTGTAGGGAAATGTGATCTTTGTATTGGCAGGATGGAAAGGGGTGAGAAACCCTATTGTGTTTCAGCCTGCCCTAATCAGGCCTTAGAAATAAAGGAAATCCCAACTAAGGGGTAGATAAATGTCAGCTATTATAATTTTTGCCTTTTTAGTGTTCCTCCTTGGGCTTGCCATGCTTTTTGGAAATCGCATAATTGCTCTGAGAAGACCAGGGAAAGAAAAATATATCCCCTATGAGTGTGGAATGGATCCTTCAGGGGATACCAAAATTCCCTTTAGAGTAAGATTTTATTTGATTGCCCTAATTTTCCTTGTTTTTGATGTGGAAGTGGTTTTTATTTATCCTTGGGCTGTGGTTTTTGAGGAATTGGCTTGGTTTGGGTTAGTTGAGATATTCATTTTTGTAGTTCTACTTTTTGCTGCCTATTTGTACGCCTTAAGTGAGGGAGCTTTAAAATGGGAATAGAGAAGTTAACTGTAGAAGTTGCCCCAAAGATTAGACAAATTCCTGGCACACCTGGATTTGTAATGCCCATAGATGAGATTTTTAACTGGGCGAGAGCAAGTTCCCTTTGGCCTATGACCTTTGGTCTTGCCTGTTGTGCTATAGAAATGATGGCAGCAGGAGCCAGTCATTATGATTTAGACCGCTTTGGAATTATTTTTAGAGCCACTCCTCGACAAGCAGATTGTATAATCATAGCTGGAACTGTGACCAAAAAAATGGCTCCAGCGGTGAAAAGAGTTTATGAACAAATGGCAGAACCTAAATATGTCATTGCTATGGGAAGTTGTGCCTGTTCTGGTGGTATCTTTAAAACCTATTCCACCGTGCAAGGAGTGGATGAGTTTTTGCCAGTAGATGTCTATATTCCAGGGTGTCCACCCAGACCAGAGGCACTTATTTATGGACTGTTGCAACTTCAAAAGAAGATAAAATTAGAGACTAAAAGATGGGGTTTTTGGAGATAAAGATGATGCCTGTTATTGAAGATCTCAAGGAGAAGTTTGGGAAGAAACTTTTAGCTATTGAAGAAAAGGATGTTTTGACCATAGAGGTAGCCAGAGAAAATTTTGTAGAGTTAGTCTCTTATTTAAAAGATAGGGGGTTTAATCATCTAATAGATCTCTGCGGTGTGGATTATTTAAACTATACACCCTTTCCTAAGAGAGAGAGGTTTGAATTGATCTATCATCTTTTTAATATACAGGAGAGGATTTTAGTGCGCATTAAAGTGCCTATTCCCGAAAAGGATGCTTGGCAATATAGTTTAGTCTCTCTCTGGAAAACTGCAGATTGGTTTGAGAGAGAGTGTTACGATATGTTTGGGATAAGGTTTAAAGGACATCCCGATTTAAGAAGGCTTCTTATGCCTGAAGATTGGGTAGGGCATCCTTTAAGAAAGGATTATCCACTTTTTTTAAGTGAAGAACAGGAGTGGAAGGTTTACAAAAGGCTTAAAGAAGAAGACAAGGGAGAAACCCTATGAGGACCTTTATAGAGATAACTCCAAAACAAAGGGAAGCTCTGAGTTATGAAGAACCCTTTTACATAAATTTGGGACCTCAACATCCCTCAACCCATGGGGTGTTGCGATTGGTGCTTGAGCTT
>CALLJI010000004.1 GCA_938091475.1 uncultured Caldimicrobium sp.
CCTTGTGACTACTTTAAACATTCTATCTATTAGAGCCCCTCCAACATTTAACCAAAACCTCTCCACAGTATCTTCTCTAAGATTACTCTTAAAATCAAGCCAAAAGGCTCTGAGAAAACCTATCCAGGAAACTTCAGCTCCACCCTGAGTGTAGTATAAGGGATAAAATCCAGGCTGAATAAGAAAAGAAGAATATCTACTCTCTTTACCCAAAGTTGCCACTGTACCACCTGATGAAGCCCTCCGAAGTATATCTGTGAAAGCTTTAATTAATCCCTCCTCAATTTTTGTGGGATCGGATGCAAAGAAGTAATTATCAGGAAATCCATCGTTATCTTTATCCCATTCTGGAGTGAGATCTGGCTTACCGTTATTATTTCTATCTTCAAATCCTCCAAACTTAGCTGCCAAGTAGAGCATATTATACCTACCAACAAGCATATTAGGGTTTGACTCTTGAGTATCTATCATATAGGTAATGAGATTTTGTGTTCCATTTAGATCTGGTCTTAAATCATTCATTAGGGCATAATAAGCAAGGCCAGCTATATAATATGAATTTTTCTTAGGAGGATATGGACAAGTGCCTGCAGCTTTGGAAAGCTCGCTCACATATTTTTGGGTTGCATTCCAATCACAAGTTCCTCCTAATACACAACCTATACACATATATCCAGGGGTTATGCCCTCGTAATTTCCTACCAAATCAGTCCAATAACTTACATTTATAGTATTATCAGCATTCGATGGAACACCATAATCTGGATCATTATTGTTGTCATAATTATAGGTGAAGCGTGTACCCGGAATTCTTTTATCTCTCCAGGGATTTGCATCATTAATGGCCACAACAAAACTCTTCTGGCAAGGATAGATGTAAGGGTCTCTCCAACCAAGTCTATTCCTATGAGACCAGGGGGAAAAACTACAGAATACAGGCGCACCATCATCTTTGCGTACATTTTCTAATCCATCACAATAATTCTCTTTTGAAGGTCCAAGTTTTTTAAAGTATCTAATTATTTCATAATACATCTCACTTATAGGGTCATAAGTCTTATAGCCATCTCTGTAGCCAAATTTATTTATATAATTGATAACTCCACTATAAGAGGCCCCACCTATGTTATCTGGATTGGTAATAAAGGTACCATCTGCATTGATCTCTCCCTCTGGATTTGGACAACCATTTGGATTATTACATCTAACTAAATCCCCATTAGCATCGTGGTATAATTGCCCATAGGGTATCTTATGTGATATCCATTTGACATTGGCTCTGATCACACCACCATCTCGTGTAATGTCAGGATTATTTTTCATAGCGTAAGAAATAAGACCAAAGCGGAATTTATCAGCATATTTTTGAATCACACCTTCAGGTTTTCTATTATCGGGATTACAGTTGGGTTCAAGTCCTTTAGATGGATCGCAAACTTCAATCTGAAGATTAAAGGCACCCTCTTTCCCATAAACTGTCTGACAAGTTCCATTACTTCCACAATCTCTATCTCTATTGCAAGGTTTGAATATATCATTGCTACACCTTTTATCGTATACTTCAGGAAATCTATTTTCTTCATCTCCAGATTCACCAACACCACAGTCTGGTAAATTATCACCATTTGTATCCCTACATACAACAAAGCCATTGGCATAACGAATCAAATAAATAGTTCCACTATATGGTGTATAAAATTGAGCATTATCTATTCTCTTAATAGGAAACCAAGAGTGTCCTGGTGATAGGGTCTGTCTTGCCCCTAAAAGTTGCGTATTACCAGGACTATCTATGTTTCTGTTGCCACCAGTCATTGCCTTTCTAAAGGCGTCAACTGCCATCATAGTTGCCCAATTTAGGAAATTTCCACTCCAGCTTCCTGAGCACTTGTGTCCATTAGAAACTGAACCTATAGGTTCAAATCTTGCTGCGGTCCCACCACCAACGTATCTATAGCACTTGTTGGGATCAAAATATCCATAATATTCTTTTGTGTCATTATAGCAATTACTGATAAAATACTGTGTACTATTCACAGTAGCATTATATCTACAAGTGGTATCCGGTGAACAGGAATAGCTTTGTCTCGGGTCTCCTGTACAGCGGACATCAGGGTGAGCTGCCCCCTGCATAGGTGTCTCTATGGAAAGCATAAGCATAACATTGGGAGGTACAGAGGCTGCTACAAAGGGAGGGGCATAACAATAATCACCCATACCGGTGCTACCTATTTTGGCTTCTCGGAAAATAAGGGAAGTAGAAACAATAAGAACTACAAGAACAATTCTTCTGAAAAGACTATTAAAAGCTATCATAATTTACTTACGGATTAAATGTTCTATACTATATTTTATATAATACCAATATTAAAAAAGTAAAGCCTATTTGTTAGGGCATTTAGGCAGCCGCAAGGGCTGCCCCTACGCAATTTTGAATTTCCGGGCAATTCTTGAATTGCCCCTACAATTTTTCTCTCAGGCTAAAGCCTGCGGCTACCCTTTTTTATTATGTAGGGGCACGACAACGCCGTGCCCTAATCGGGCAGCCCTGAGGCCTCCTCTACAGTTTATTTAATTCTTTGGCACCGTAAGACGAGTCATTAAAATCAAATTCTTCAGTATGGGTAAGACAAAACTATCCCAAAATGTTTTTCAATAGCTGCAACCTTTAGGTTGTGTATTCTAATAGTAAAAAGTGTGACTTGACAATAGAAATAACATCTCTTTTTAAGGAGGTATGGTTACTATTTTTGAGAGATCACCAAGATTGTTAGAATACCTGTGAGTACAGGGCTACAAGGATAAATAATTTGCTTCACACAGGATATTACGAAGCTATGTAGAATTTATATCAAAAAAAATATATAAAGGAATTTTAGAGTAAAGGTAAAAAGTATTTAAGAACTGAATTGATTTGGATTAGGCTTTTTCAGGGGCTTTATTTTCTTGTTTTTCTTGTTCCAGTTTTTTAACCTCTTCACTAACATCTGCTTCTTTCAATGATTCTTTAAAAGATCTAATTCCCTTGCCTAATCCAGCTCCTACCTCAGGTAACCTCTTTGCTCCAAAAATTAAAAGTGCTAAAAAGAGAATTATGAATAATTCTTGCCCTCCTAAACCAAAAGGCATATCAACCCCTCCTAAGATTAGATATTTTAATTAAGAGTATACCTACCTCATAAAGAATTGTCAAGGGCAAAGCAATTAAAATTTGATATAGGGGGTCAACACCTGTGGTGATAAGACTTGCAAAGAGAAAATTTAGAATAATGGCATAGGGACGGAAATTTGTAAGCTGCTCAATTCTTACAATGTCTAATTTATTGAGCAAAAAAATAATGGAGGGAACCTGAAAAAAGAGACCAAAGAGTAAGAGTGTTTTTAGTAGAAAGGAGATATATTCCATTAAATAAGGTTTGAAGACCAAAAACTTTTCTCCGAAGGAATAGAAAAATTTGAGTAAAAAAGGTACAAATAAATAAAAAGCAACCAGTGCACCTATTATAAATGAAAAGGAAGTAAAGAGAATGATTTTTTTTAGCCATCTCTTTTCATGGGGATAAAGTCCTGGTGCTACAAAAACCCACATTTGATAGATAATATAAGGGCTTCCTATAATAAAGCCCAGGATAGCAGATAATTTAATTTGTGTAGAAAAAACATCTGCTAATCCCTTAAAATATATTTTTTCTTCTTTGCCTAAATAGGGTCTTAAAGGGTTAATAATAAATTCTAAAATTTCATCGGCAAAGAGATATACAAGGACAGCTGAGATTATCCAACCAATTAAAGCTTTTGTGATACAGCTGCGAAGTTCTATTAGATGCTCAAAAAAGGACTGTTTTTGCTCCAGATCTTTCTCATCCATTCAGGAGTGTTTCAAAACTTTTGACAATAGATTCTGGGTCAAGGCCAGCCCTTTTAAAAAGTTCGGCAGGGGATCCTGAAGTAGTAGCTTTTTTATGCCCTAAAAGCTTGAGATTAATTAGTATCTTATTTAAGGCATAAAAGGAAGCGATTTTGGCTCCTAACCCTGTTTCAACTAAATGATCTTCTACTACGAACACATTTCTTAGTTTTGCAGCTTCTATCAAGTCTTCTTCAGGAAAAGGCCTAATTGAGGCCACATTTAGAAGACTAACTTCAATACCCTTATCTTTCAAGATCTTCCAGGCTTCTAAAGCATAAGAAATTAGATTACCATAACTGATAATTACTCCCTCTTTACCCTTTCTGATCCAATCTGCTTTACCAGGAATAAATTCGTAGGATTCCTCAAAATAGATACTTCCATCTTCTTTAGTAAGAATTGGAAGCCCTGATCTTCCCATACCAACAAAAACATTCCCAGGCCTTTGAGAGGCTGTTTTTATAATGTGATAAGTTTGATTTGCATCTGCAGGGATGTAAATTTCAAAAGAGGTAAGATTAAATAAAAGACCCAGATAATCAATACACTGATGGGTAGGCCCATCTTCGCCTACATCGGCTCCTAAATGGGTGCAAACTACTTTTAGAGCAGTGTTATTAAGTTCATTTAATCTCAATTGATTATATACTTCATCTATTCCAAAAACCCCAAAGGTTGAAAAAAAGACCAAAAAACCCTCTTTTGAAAGGGCACCAGAGAGAGTGGCTGTATGGTGTTCTTGGATGCCTGATTCAAAAAAGGCCTTGGGAGAATGATTTTTAAACTCTGTCATCTTAACAGAACCTTCTAAATCACAAGTAAGCCCTAAGATTTTAGGAGGAAGACCTTCTAAGTTATTTTTAATAGCTAAGTTTAATAAGGTTTTACCATATGCAGATCTACAATCCACCTTTTTATCAGGAGTGTACAAAATAGGAGAGGGAACTTCTATATTAACTTCTAATGGAAAATGAGGTTGATGGGGAAAGGAAACTTGAAAGGATTTTCTCTTTTCTTTAAGTATGTCCAATTCATCTGGATCAAATCCCAGCTCTTGTAGAGCTTTTTTAGCGAGATCTTCAGGTAAGGCTGAGCCATGCCATTTCGGATCATTTTCCATAAAGGATATTCCTTTACCCATGATGGTATGAGCAAGAATAGCGGTAGGTTTAGAAGGATCTGGAACTTCTTTTTTTATAGCCTTTTTCAAAGCTTGAAAAATAGCTTGAAAATTATGCCCATCAACTTCTTCTACATTCCATGAAGTAGCTAAGATTTCCTCTTTAATATTTTGAGGCATTACCTTACCTATTTCACCACCAATTTGAAGTTTATTATAATCAATAAGAATGATAAGATTATCTAAACCGTTCTTAACCGCCCATCTTCTTGCCTCAATTACTTGACCTTTTTGTTGTTCCCCATCTCCCATCAGACAAAAAACCTTAGAAGCTAAATTTTTAAGCTTGAGTGACATTGCCATTCCACAGGCAGCAGATAGGCCTTGCCCTAAATTGCCCGTGTTCCATTCAACCCCTGGAACAGCCTGTTCTACATGGCCTGAGAAAGCAGAGCCAGCCCTTCTAAATTCCATAAGAAAGGCTTCCTCAGGGAAAAATCCATATTCACATAAAACGCTATAAACACCTGGGCTTATATGACCATGACTGATAACTACTCTATCTCTCTCTGAAAAGCGTGGATTCTTAGGATCAACCTTAGCCAAGGCATAAACTACTAAAAGCAGGTCAAGGGAAGAAAGGGAACCTCCTGGATGCCCACTTTTGGCTAAGGTAGTGGATAAAATGATCCTTCTTGCACATCTTTTACGTGCCTCTTCAAAGGCTTTTAGTTCCGTCTCGGTTAAAAAATCCTTTTCTAAATTAAGCTTAATCACGGTCTGTACACTCCTTTAAAATTTGAAGGATGATTTTAATCCTGAAAAGGGATAAAATCAAGTAGTTTTCTTCTCTCTTTTCATTGCGATAAGACCTGTTCTAACAATCTCTTTTATCCCTATAGGGCGAAGGAGTTCAATGACTGCTTCTAATTTATTTTGATTCCCTGTGACTTCAATCACATAGGTTCTTGGAGTGACATCTACAATTTTTAATCTAAAAATTTCGCATATTCTGTAAATCTCCTCTCTCTGTTCCTTTTCTGCCCTGACTTTAATTAGGGCCATTTCTCTTTCCACATATTCTCCTTCTTCCGTCACATCTACCACTTTATAGACATCAATTAATCTTCTTAGTTGTTTTATGATTTGTTCAATAATTTGATCATCTCCGCGAGTAACCAAGGTAAGATGAGAAAGAGTTGGATCAAGGGTTTCAGCCACACACAAGCTATCAATATTAAAGCCGCGTCCGCTAAAAAGACCGGCAATGCGGGCTAAAGCACCGGGCGTATTCTCTACTAAAACAGACAAAGTGCATTTTCTCTCACTCATTCTAAACCCCCTTACACCAAAATCATCTCAGTGGTTGCTTTTCCAGCAGGAACCATTGGGAAAACACCTTCTTCTGGTGCAATTATTACATCTAAGATCACAAGTTTGTCCATTGAAATTACCTTTTTTAGGGTTTCTTCAACTTCTTGCGGTTTAGTTATTCTAAGTCCTACGGCACCGTAAGCTTCAGCAATCTTCACAAAATCTGGAATAGTTGCAAATTTAACGGCAGAGTATCTTCTCTCGTAGAAGAGTTCCTGCCATTGTCTCACCATCCCTAAATAACCATTGTTAAGAATTATAATTTTAATCGGTAATCTTTGGTCCATAGCTGTAGCTAATTCTTGGATATTCATTTGTATAGAGCCGTCTCCAGCGATATCAATAACTAATTTATTGGGATTGCCCATCTGAGCACCAATAGCAGCAGGGAAGCCAAACCCCATTGTTCCTAATCCACCTGAAGAAATAAGAGTGCGAGGATATTTGAATTTGTAGAATTGAGCTGCCCACATCTGATTTTGTCCAACCTCTGTGCAGAGGATAGCCTCTCCCTTAGTTAATTCATAGAGCTTTTCAATCACAAATTGGGGTTTAATATAATTAGGATCCTCTTTGTATGTTAAAGGGTATCTTTTTCTCCAAATATTAATTTGTTCCCACCATTCCTTGAAACGTTCTTTCCAATATTTTTTTGGTTTTCCCGCTTCTTTTACTGCTTCAAGCAACCTTTCTAAGGCTCTCTTGCAATCGCCCACTATTGGTACATCTACTTTAACATTTTTTTGAATAGAGGTAGGATCAATATCAATGTGAATTATTTTGGCTTTAGGAGCAAAGGCATCCACTTTACCAGTAACTCTATCATCAAAACGAGCACCCACTGCTATCAAAACATCACAATTTGCCACAGCCATATTTGCATAATAGGTACCATGCATACCAAGCATTCCCAAAGATTGATCATGATCACCTGGAAAGCCCCCCAGTCCCATAAGAGTCATGGTAACAGGTAGATTTAACTTCTCAGCTAACTCTCTAACCACCTCAGAAGCCCCAGAAGAAATTACACCCCCTCCAATAAGAAGAATTGGTCTTTCTGCCTTTTCTATAAATTGATAGGCTCTTTCTATTTGTTTGATATGTGGTTCATAGGTAGGATTATAGCTTCTTAAATCTAACTCGTCAGGATATTGAAATTCTCCTTTGCTTTGTTGGATATCCTTGGGTATGTCAACCAGCACAGGTCCAGGTCTTCCTGTGCGGGCAATATAAAAGGCTGCTTTTAAAATTCGTGGTAAGTCTTCAATCTTTTTAACCAAAAAGTTGTGTTTTGTAATTGGTCTGGTAATTCCAGTTGTATCTACCTCCTGAAAGGCGTCATTTCCGATAAGTTTAGTGGGCACTTGCCCTGTTAAAACCACTATGGGAATAGAATCCATATAGGCAGTGGCAATCCCAGTAACAGTATTAGTTGCACCAGGGCCAGAAGTAGCTAAAGCAACTCCTACTTTTCCAGTAGATCTGGCATAACCGTCAGCAGCATGCGCTGCACCTTGCTCATGCCTGACTAAGACATGATGGATCTCCGGTGCCTTATATAACTCATCATAAATATCTATTACCGCTCCCCCTGGATAACCAAAAATTACCTCTACACCCTCTCTCTTTAGAGCTTCAATGATCATTTTAGCACCAGTCATTATCTCTCCCAATTTACGCACCCTCCCTTTGATATTTTTTTATTAGTTCATAGATTTTTTCTTTCAAATGCAGTTTTTCTAACTTTATTTGTTTTTCCCTAATTTCCTCCTCTGTGGTTAAATAAATCTTTTTGCTCAACTCTTCAAGTTCTCTCTCTAAACTTTGATGTTTTTCAAATAAGGCTCTAATATCATCATATTTTTCTGCAAAGACTTTTACCAAATCTTTCTCCATACTTATACCTCCTTTATAGTATTTTTAAAAACTTTGCCGAGATTTTGTGAAAAAATTCCTGAGCTATGTCTCTTTGGCATCCTCTTTATGAATAAGGGCTTTTAAAAGCTCTATAGGCAAGGGAAATAAAATAGTAGAATTTTTCTCGGTAGCTATTTCTGTTAAGGTTTGGAGGTATCTTAACTGTAAGGTAATGGGATTTTGAGACATAACCTCAGCAGCCGAAAGTAAAGTTTTAGAAGCTTGATATTCACCATCTGCGCTTATGATTTTGGCACGCCTTTCTCTTTCTGCTTCTGCTTGCTTGGCCATAGCTCTTTTCATTTCTTCAGGTAGATCTATCTCCTTTATTTCCACCTTTGAAACTTTAACTCCCCAAGGTTCTGTATCAGCATCCAAAATTTCCTGTAGTTTTAAATTTAATTTTTCTCTCTCAGCCAAAATTTCATCAAGCTCTGCCTGACCACACACACTTCTTAGAGTGGTTTGAGAAAGTTGGCTTGTTGCATAATAATAATCTTCCACTTGTAAAAAAGCCTTGTCAGGATCTACTACCCTGAAATAAACTACGGCACTAACTCTAATAGAGACATTATCTCTTGTTATGACCTCTTGAGGAGGAACATCCAGTGTTACTGTTCTCAAATCAATCTTTCTCATTCTGTCAATAACTGGAATAAGAAGGATAAGTCCAGGCCCCTTTACTTTATGAAATTTTCCTAATCTTAGGACCACGGCCCTTTCGTATTCATTGATGATCTTTATAGAAGCCTGCAAAAATATAAGTACAAGTACAATTATAAAAATCAAAGAAAAGGCCATTTTTTTACCCCCTTAATTTTTATTTAATACTATAAAAAGTTTATTCAATAAAGATTAAAAGTCAAGGAAAAAAAGAGAATGTTGTGATTACTATTTTGAAATGTCACAGTTAATTACCATTTTAAAATGTCACACGAGGGGTACGATATGTTCCATAAAAATGGTTTTCTTTGTAGGGGCACGGCACCGCCGTGCCCAAAAGGTTTTATTTGTAGGGGCAGGGCTTGCCCCAGCCCAAAAATTTCAAATCGGTTTTGGGCAGCCGCAAGGGCTGCTCCTACTTTTTAATTTCTTGGGCTCAGCAAGACGTGCCCCTACAGATCTATAAATCTTTTGTTCAAATCGTGATTTATCTCATAAATCGAGGCAATTCTTGAATTGCCCCTACCCTTTTTGATATTTCGGGCACAGCAATGCTGTGCCCCTACGCTTTTTTTTCATTCCAAAATTGAAAATGTAGGGGCAGGGCTTGCCCCTGCCCGAAAAGGGTTTAATTGTAGGGGCACGGCACTGCCGTGCCCAATAAGGGCAGCCGCAAGGGCTGCCCCTACTTTTTAATTTTTTGGGCTCAGCAAGACGTGCCCCTACAAGTAATTCTCGCAGGCTAAAGCCTGCGGCTACCATTTTTATTTCTTGGGCACAGCATGCTGTGCCCCTACCTTTTTGTAATTCTTTGGGCAAATCGTGATTGCCCCTACATCTTTAAATTATTTACAATGTGACATTTCAAAATAGTAATTAACTGTGACATTTCAAAATAGTAACCACAAAGAAAAAGGTATGCCTTCACAAAAAATAGGAATCCTGTTATGATTAAAGTGTATGAATCATCTTATTAAAGCTCTTCTCCTTCTACTCATCTGTTTTTGTTATACCCCTTACCTCTATGCTTTAAAAATTGAGCCCATAAAAAGCTTTATTAATGAAAAAGGCGATCTACAGCTAATTTTTAATATAAAGGATTTTCCAGTGCAAGAGCTAATTTTATCTCTAAAAAGACAAAAAGAACCCATCCAGATACTTTATGAAGTGGAGCTCTATAAAAAAGGCTTCTTTAGGGATGAACTCCTGAATAAAACCGTATACTATCAAAGAGCTGGCTATGAGCCTGAAAGAAATCTCTATTTCTTAGAAGATAATTATAGTTTAGTCTACTTTGAAAAGCCAGAAGAATTACTGCAAAAGATGATGAATTTGCCTGCTCTCCCTATACCTAACATTATTTCCTATGAAAATAAAAAGGATTTACACTGTCTAATTCGTCTTTCTCTTAAATATAAAGCTCATTTAGATAAGAGATTAAGATATACAGATAAAGAAAGGGAGGTTCACCTCAAAATCACAAAGAAATATGTCCCCTTTTAACTGTCTAAGAAAAGTATTTGCAAGTAAAAAGGTATATTTTTTCTTAATCTTTTTACTTTGCTTACTCCTTTTGCAATATTTTCTTTATAAAAGTAATTTAATGGAAGTTCCTCAAAGAAGTCTCTTTCTTTTTTTCCTTGTCCAGGTGGATTTGATTCTTTTGCTTTTGCTTCTTTATTTAATTTTTAGATATTTATGGAATATCATTTGGGAGATAAGAGGGAAGCGAATATCCCAGAGTCTTAAATATAAACTTTTTCTTCTTTACTTTTTTTCTATCTTTTTCAGTGCAATTGTCTTGGGATTAGGTGTCTTTTTCTTTTATAAAAAGGGGTTGGAGTATTGGTTAGAGGAATATTCTTCAGAAAAGATTATTTCCGCTCTATTGACAGAAAAGGATATTATTAAAGATATAGAAGGGGAGCTCCTGGAAAAGGCTATAAAAATCAAAAATGAGTATATCTCTAAAACTAAAGCTATTACTAGTAAAGATTTGCGGGAAAAATATAGATATTTTCTGAATTTAGATACGATAGAAGTTTTTACTTATGAGGGGAGTCTATTTAAAAAAACCTATGCCTCTGAGATAAAGGAAAAGCCTGGTATTCCACCATCTCTTCTTGAGAATCTTCTCAAAGAAAAGAAGCCTCAAAGTCAAATCCAACCATACAAGACTAAGCTCTTAGTAAGAGTTTTTTTACCTGTAGAAGACCTTAGGGGAACTCCCTATATTTTAGCCCTTGGTAAATTGATTGATCCAACCCAAATAAAGGGGCTCCCTAAGGATGAAAGGTTATTTTTAAGAACAGTAAATCTCTTTTTTATCCTTTCTTTCTTAATGTTAATACTTCTTGTAATTTTTTTTGGTATCTGGGCTGGCAATAAGCTTGGAAAAAGTTTATCTGAGCCCTTACAAAAACTCATTCTTGCTACACAGAAGATTTCCCAAAGAGATTTTGATCTCACAAAGCTTTTAGAGACTCCTACCAAAGATGATGAAATTTCTAAACTCATACAAGCCTTTAAGCATATGGCAGAGGAAATTAAAAATTATGAAAATACTCTCAGAAAGTATAACCAATATTTGGTGGGGGTTTTAAATTCCTTGCCTGTAGGCATTATAATTTTTAAGAGTAATTTAGAAATACTTTTTGTGAATGAATATTTGAAAAATTTTCTAAGAAATTTAGCGATGACAGAGCCTAATTTATTCATAGAAAAGCTCTCCCTTGAGAGCTTTTTTCAGACCCTTTCCCTTAATGAAAGACATTACCAAATTTTTACTTTCAAAGAGGAAGGGAGAGATATTTCCTTAGGTGTTACTTTTATGAAGCTTGAGCTTTTTGGAGATGTTCTTCTCCTTCTCATTATTGAAAATTTAGAGGAAAAAGAGGCTCTGAAGAGACTCTCTTTGTGGCGAGAAGTTGCAGTGAAAATAGCCCATGAGATTAAGAATCCCCTTACTCCTATAAAACTCTCTATGGAGAGGCTTAAAAAGAGATTGATAAAGGATCTCAGCCCTGAAAATCGTGAACTTCTTGAACAATCAGCTAAAGTGATCGGAAAATATGTAGATGAACTCAAAAAATTAGCCCTTGATTTCTATTATTTTTCCCAAAGACCTTATTTTGAAAAAATTGAGTTTGATTTAAGAGAAAATCTAAATGAAGCTTTAGAGTTATACAAATTAGCTTATCCGGAAATTAATTTTCAAGTAGATTTTCCCAAAGATAGAGAAATTAAAATACAGGGGGATCCCTTTCAATTAAAAAGGGTCTGGATAAATCTTTTGGAGAACTCTATCAAAGCTATGGATGGCAAAGGAAAAATAAAAGTTCTTCTTTTGAAAGAAGAAGATAAAATTGTCCTTATTTATGAGGATGATGGAGTTGGGATGGAAGATGAGCTCATAGATGCCTTTAATGTAGGAGATTTTTCAACCCTTCAAAAGGTAGGTACAGGATTGCTTATAATTAAAGGAATAATTGAACTTCACAAAGGAAAGATTTGGGCAGAGCGAGCCCTACCCAAAGGCACAAAATTTATTTTGGAACTACCTAAGTTTTAAAGCAGTTTTTAGAGCCTCTACTTCTTCCCTACTTAAAGGTTTCCATTCTCCAGACTTTAGATCTCCAAGCCGAAGAGGTCCAAGAGCTATCCGTTTTATGCTTAGCACAGTGTAGTGAAATTTTCCAAAAATTCTTTTTAATAAGTGATATCTTCCTTCCCAAACGGTGATCTGAAGATAAGTTTTAGTTGCATCAAGAGAGGCTATCTCGCAAGGAAGAGTTCTACCTTCCTTTAAATCCACCCCTTTTTCAAGCTCAATTTTATCTTCTTCTTTAAGGGGCTTATCAATTTTTACTTCATA
>CALLJI010000005.1 GCA_938091475.1 uncultured Caldimicrobium sp.
CCTTTTGTAAAATCTCTTTTATTTCGTCCACACTTAAGATTTTGCCTTGAGAGACAAGTTTTCCATCAATCACTAATCCTGGGGTTGTCAACACTCCATGAGAGGCTATTTGCATAAAATCCTTTATTTTCAGCAAATTCGCCTCTATACCTAACTCATCTAAGGCTTTAACAACATTTTCATACAAAAGCTCGCATTTGGGACATCCGGGACCTAAAACTTTGATTTCTCTCGGCATAATTACCCCCTTCTATGATTTTTTATTCTCCCTTAACTTTTATCCTAAGATAACTTGATAAATATATCCATATAAAGCAGAAAAAACAATCACTAATAGTGTATAAATTATAGTCCTTTTAAAGCCAATAATTGCCTTTAGCACCAAAAGGCTGGGAAGAGAGATAGCTGGGCCTGCAAGAAGCATAGCTAAAGCTGGACCTGCTTTCACCCCCTGAGCTATCAACCCTTGAATTATGGGCACCTCTGTTAAAGTAGCAAAATACATCAAAGCTGTGACAAAAGAAGCAACTAAGTGCGTGAAAAAGTCTTTACCTCCCAAAAAGGTCTCTATATAAATCTTTGGTATATAGCCTTCTCCTGTAACTCCTCCTAAGAAAAAACCTGAGAGAAAAACCCCAAGAAAGAGTAAGGGGAAAATTTGTTTCGCTAAAATATAAGAATTGTCAAACCACTCTCTTGTGAGTCCCTTTTGAGAATTTGCCAGATAAGAAACCAACAATGTCCCACCAATAAAAGGTATTTCCTTGTAGGGAAAAAGAAAGCCTAAGGACGTCACCCCTGTTATACCAAAAATAACTTTCCTTAGGGGAACACTAAAAAAGAAATATAACTGAATGAGTAAGAAAAGAAAAAGCAGATATAGGATAAGCCATTTAAAACTAATATTAGAGGTAGCTATGATGAGTATAAAAACTAAAGTTGCTAAGAAAGAGAGGGATTGAAGGAAAGAGATGCCCTTTTGAAGAGTTTGAGTACCAAAACTATCAAGTCTTTTCTTTTCTGACTCTCGGAAAAGGAAATGCATCATCACACCTAATAAAATACCCATAGTAATAGAACCTATGGCTCTTGCTAATCCTATACTCGCACCAAGAACTTTACCAGTTAGAACTATAGCCAATACATTTATAGCTGGACCAGAGTAAAGAAAAGTGGTGGCAGGACCAATCCCTGCTCCTTGAAGATATAGTCCTGCAAACAAGGGCAATACAGTGCAAGAACATACCGCTAATATAGTGCCTGAAATTGAGGCGACTAAAAAGGCTATAGGCTTGGGAGCAGATGGTCCAAGCCATTTGAAAACTGCCTCCTTAGAAATAAAGGTGCTTATGGCACCAGCTATGAAAAAAGCTGGAATTAAACAATAAAGTACATGCTCTTTAACATACCAGTGCAACAAAAGAGCACCCTCTTTTAATCCCTGCAAAATTCTCTCTGGAAAGGGAAATAGATAAAAGAAGACAAAAAAGATAAGAAAAAAAACTAAGATCTTAATATCTCTTTTGAAATCCATCCCAATTCTCCTTTATACACGTTCTATATAAAATAATATCCTTTTAGCTGTCTTTCAATAGAATAGAGGTAAAAGAATACACAGATTCATCGTCGGGCAATTCTGCTTTTATAAAATTTTGGCAATTCGTGAATCGCCCCTGCAAGAAATCCTTTTGGGCACGGCGGTGCCGTGCCCCTACCAAATATTGGGCTGGGGCAAGCCCTGCCCCTACGGATAAAACCTCGGGCACGGCATGCGGTGACCCCACGAAAAAACCTCTTGGGCATGACATGTCGTGCCCCTACCATTAAACCCCTTTTGGGCACGGCGGTGCGGAGCCCCTACGAAAAACTTGGTACTGTCACTTGAAAGTACACCATATTATGATATAGTACGAGATAAAATTTCTTGTTACACCCTAAACCAGGCTATTCAAAAACTAAAATAGGAGGTAGAAGATGAAAGTAGGAATTATAATGGGGAGTGATTCCGATTTACCAATTATGAAGGAGGCTGCAGAAATCCTTGAGAGTTTGGGAGTCCCCTATGAAATAACTATAATTTCAGCTCACAGAACACCAGAGAAAATCTTTGAATACGCTACCAAAGCGGAGGAAAATGGAATAGAGGTAATTATTGCAGGTGCAGGCGGTAGCGCCCATCTTCCAGGAGTCACAGCTGCATTAACTACTTTACCAGTTATTGGTGTGCCAATTATGACTAAATCTCTAAAAGGCTTAGATTCACTTTTATCCATAGTACAAATGCCTTCAGGCATCCCTGTGGCAACGGTTGCTATAAACAATGCCAAAAATGCAGGGCTCTTAGCTGTGCAGATTTTGGCCCTTAAATATCCAGAATTGAAAGAAAAACTAAAGACCTATAGAGCCTCTCTTAAAAAGGAAGTAGAAGAAAAAGGGGAGAGACTAAAAAAAATTGGATATAAAAAATACTTAGAGGAAAAAAGCTAAAGATACTTATAGGCTTTTTTGCCAATGTCCTTTCTAAAATGGGCTCCTTCAAAATGGATGAGGCTTACAGCCTCGTAAGCTCTTTTTATGGAGGTAGGCAGATCTTCTCCAACAGCTGTGACCCCTAATACTCTTCCACCACTGGTAAAATATCTATCCTTTTCTTTCTTAGTGCCTGCGTGAAAAACTATAACATCTTTTAAGTTTTTAACCTTTTCTAAACCAGTGATCTCTTTGCCCTTCTCATAAGTGAAAGGATAACCTTTACTTGCCATCACCACGCAAGTAGCTGCTTCCTTTCTCTCCTTTAATTCACAAGAAGCCAATTTTCCCTCAATGGTATTGACTATCAAATCTAAAAAATCTCCCTCCATTCTCACAAGAATAGCTTGTGCCTCTGGATCTCCTAATCTACAATTAAATTCAAGCACATAGGGCTCTCCATTATGGATCATCAATCCAGCATAAAGAAATCCTCTGTAAGGATGTCCTTCCTCCTTAAGAGTTCTGAGGATAGGAAGTATGATCTTCTCTTCAATCTTTGCTTTGAGATCTTCTGTAATGAGGGGAGCTGGTGAATAAGCTCCCATACCCCCAGTATTTGGCCCTTCATCATCATCTAATAGCCTTTTGTGATCTTGAGAGGTAGGAAATGCCTTAAAAGTCTCACCATCTGTGATAACAATATAGGAAGCCTCTTCCCCTTCTAACATTTCTTCTATTACTACTCTCGAACCAGCCTCACCAAAAATTTTCTCTATAAAAATCTTTTTTAAAAAATCTTGCGCTTCATCCAGGGTTTTACATACTGAAACTCCCTTCCCTGCACACAGACCATCCGCTTTAATCACTAAGGGAGGGCCGGTTTTGATTACATAAGAAAGGGCCTCTTCATAGTTATCAAAAACTTTATACGAGGCTGTAGGCACTCCAGCTCTCTCCATAATAGATTTGGCAAAGACTTTACTGCCTTCAAGATTTGCCTCGAAGGCCTCAGGACCAAATACCACTATCCCCTCTTTCTCTAAGTGATCCCTAATTCCCTTTACTAAGGGTTCCTCAGGACCTGGAATTACAAGATCAATCTTTTCTTTTATACAAAATTGCTTGATACTCTCAAAATCTTTGATTGAGATCCCTTCAGGGATAGTTGCTATTTCTGATATTCCGCCATTACCAGGTATGCAATATAACTTGGTAAGAAGTGGGCTTTGAGTTAAGAGATAACAAAGGGCATGCTCTCTACCCCCTCCACCTAAGACCAAAACCCTCATCTCTTGATCGCCCCACGCACCTTGTTTTCAACTAAGATAAGACCTGTAAATAAAAGCGCCTTAAGAATATCTACGATCAAAAAGGGGAACACTGTTAAATAAAGAAGCTCCTTCAGTGTTTTGGCTAATCCTAAGTGATAAAATCCAGAAATAAACCATAATGTGCCAAAAAAGTAAATAACCAGATGGGCACAAAGGGCTACAAGGAAACTAAAATAATGTTTACTAAGAAGCCCCTTTTCTTTGGATAGCCCTACTAAATATACTCCCGCTACAAAACCCATTAAATAACCACCAGTTGGCCCGCTTAAATGGAGAAGACCACCTTTTAAACCTGAAAAAAATGGTAAACCAAGAGCACCAAGCATTAAATAGGTAAGGACACTAACCACACCCAGTCTTGGGCCTAAATAGTACCCAATAAAAAGCACTCCAAGGGTTTGAAGGGTAACAGGCACTGGAGTAAAGGGAAGGGGGATTCTTATTTGTGATAAAAGAGCTAAAAGTAGCGAGAAAGAAAGTACAAGGGTTACTTTTTCAAGGTATACTCCTTTCATAGCAATGATTCCACCTTTTTTTTCCATTTTTCACCCCTTGGTTAAAACTAAAATTTTTTGAACCATTATAGCATACTTGCTTAACCTTTCAATATGTAGGTTAGAGGGCACGGCAGTGCCGTGCCCCTAAGAATTTGGGGGGCGATTCGTGAATCACCCCTACAGATGATCCTTTTGGGCAATTCGTGAATTGCCATTACGAAAATCCCTTTAGGTAGAGCGATTCTACGCCTCTACAAGCAAAAACATTTTGGACAAAACAAACCTCACCATACATATGACATTCAATATACCTATATCTCTTGAATTTTAAAATAAAAGTGGTTAATTTGAAGTAAATATGGATAAGAGCAAAGGTGGGTAATATGAAAAACTATAAAAAATTGATTCTTGCCTCCCTTTTTGGATGTCTCATTATCTTCTTATTTTCTCAGGCCTTCTCGGTTGAAAAACGAGAAGACACCTTTAAGGCTCTAAGGCTTTTTTCCCAAGTTTTTAGACTCATTGAAGAAAATTATGTTACAGAGGTAAATCCTAAGGACCTTATCTTTGGAGCTATTGATGGAATGTTATCTTCTCTTGATCCTCATTCCTCTCTTATGAAACCAGAAGAATTCAAAGAATTGGAGATTGAAACCAAGGGTTCCTTTACAGGTATTGGTATTGAAATCACCCTTAAGGACGACATCATAACTGTAGTTGCTCCTATTGAGGATACCCCGGCTTGGAGGGCTGGAATTAGACCTGGAGACAGAATTCTCAAAATTGATGAGAAATCCACTAAGGGGATGAAAATAAGTGAAGCAGTAAAACTTTTGAGAGGCCCTAAAGGCACATCTGTAAAACTCACTATTTTAAGAAATGACAAGGATATAATTGAGCTTACTCTAATAAGAGATGTTATACCAATAAAAAGTGTCAAAGCTCGTCTTCTTGAACCTGGTTATGGATATGTGAGAATTTCCCAATTTCAAGAAAAGACCCGGCAAGAATTAGTTCAAGCCTTGAAGGATTTAGAAAAGAATGGAGGTATAAAGGGGCTAATTTTAGATCTCAGAAATAATCCAGGGGGTCTTCTCTCTTCAGCCGTAGAAGTAAGCGACGAATTCTTAGAATCTGGCATAATAGTCTCTATTAAAGGAAGAAACAAGGCTAATCAGATGGAATTTAAAGCCGATCCAAATCCCAAGGACAGAAAACACAAATATCCCATAATCATTCTAATCAATCAAGGAACAGCCTCTGCCGCTGAAATTGTCACCGGGGCTCTAAAGGATCACAAAAGGGCTTTGGTTTTAGGTACTAAGAGCTTTGGTAAAGGTTCAGTGCAAACAGTAATTCCTATAGAAGACAATTATGCAGTAAGACTTACTACAGCCCTTTACTACACCCCCTCTGGAATAAGCATAAACAAACAGGGTATTACTCCAGATATTGAAATCTCTCAAAAGGAAATTGCTATGAGAGACCATAAGTCAGTAAAAGAAGAGGAAGCAAGCAATCAAACCTCAAGAAGTATGCTTTTTCTGGAATCCTTAGATAGGGATTTACAGGTACAAATGGCCTTAACTATTTTAAAAAACTTAGAGATTATTTCACAGCTAAAATACTAATAACTATGTTTAATCCTCTAACCCTTCTTCTTATAGCCCCTGTACTTCTTTTTTCTTTAACTATACACGAATTCTCACATGGTTTTGTAGCTTATCTCTTAGGAGATCCAACCCCTAAGAGGGCTGGAAGAATTACCCTTAATCCCCTCAGACACCTTGATTTATTCGGCACGCTCACTCTCTTTATTACTCAAGCCATAGGCTGGGCAAAACCAGTGCCAATTAATCCCAACTATTTTAAGAATCCTTGGAGAGATATGGCAATTACTTCAGCTGCTGGTCCTCTCTCTAATTTGCTTTGTGCTATCCTCTTTGCCTTCCTCTATAACTTATTAACCCCTTTTAATCTCTCCTTGGGTATGCTTAAAATTACAGAACCATTAACCCTCCTCTTTCTTGTTGGTGTCAAAATCAATTTAGGTCTTGCCCTTTTTAATTTACTCCCCATCCCCCCCTTAGATGGTAGCAAAATCTTGGTAAAATTTTTACCCTATAGCTTAAGAGAAGACTTTTTGCGCTTGGAATTGATTGGCTTTCTAATTATTCTCTTTCTTGCATTGACTGGAGTTCTGGGGAAAACCCTTTATCCTCTTTTATCTTTCCTTTCAAACCTGCTTCTTTACTCTACTTCACTAATCCTCCTTTGAAGCCCACTTTTAAAAATTAAAGGAATCAAAAGAAGAGGTAGAAGTGCCACTATAAAAGTCAAAGAGAAAAAATAAAAGTATCCCAGATACTTGGCTCCAAATCCACTCAGAGTGCGAGAAAAAACCAAGGTTAAGCTAAATAGCATAGAAAAAATGGCATAGTGGGTGGAGGAAAATTCTCTTTTACAAAGGAGCGTTAAAAAGGTCAAAAATGCAGAAGTCCCAAGCCCTCCAGTAAAACTCTCCACTATACTTGCCAAATAAATCCAATGTCTGTTTATTTCAGGGTGAGCAACTACAGTGTATCCCAAATTAGAGAAAGCTTGAAACAATCCCATTTTCAATAAAGCTTCTTTAATACCGATTTTTTTTATATAATAACCTCCTACCAGCGAGCCTAAAATAGTAAAGATAACTCCAAAGGTGCCAGAAATTATGCCAATTTCGGTTTTACTAAAGCCTTTATCTACCCAAAAGGGATAAACCATTCCACCAAGCAGAGCATCGCCTATTTTATATGTAGCAATAAATAGAAGAAGTAAAAGTATTTGCTCAATTTTGAGAAGGTCCCTTATGGGATCAAGATATTGACTAAAGAAACCTATCCGCTTTGCTTCAATAGTTTTTATCCTAAGAGCGGTAGGAAACATCAAAAAAAGTGCCATTAAGAACATAATTAGCGACAACGAAAAAAAGAGAAACCTAAAGGAAAGGTAATCAGATATAGCAACCAATAAACCACCAGAGAAAATGAGGGCGATTCTGTAAGCAGAGATTCTTAATCCATTAGCCTTACCTAAATCTTCTTTAGCAATAAACTCAATAATAAATCCATCTAAAGCAGTATCATATAAAGCTGAAAAAAAGGGTAAAACAAAAAGAAAGGACCAAAAAAGTTTAGAACTCGCCTCTAACAGGGAGAGAAAAAAAACCGTAATACTCATCCCCATCAAGGATAGAATTAGCCAATTAACTTTTTGCCCATAGCGATCTACAAGAGGTGCCCAGAGGGGTTTAAGACTCCAAAAAATCCCTGCCGAAGAGAGAAGTCCAATAAATACTAAGTCAGCCCCTTGGGTTCTTAAATATACTGGAATAAAGGTATAGAAAAAACCAAAGGGTATGCCAGAAAAAAAATAGAGTAGTGAAATCCAAAAGAGTTTTGAGGAGATTCCTTGCATAAATTAT
>CALLJI010000006.1 GCA_938091475.1 uncultured Caldimicrobium sp.
AAATTATCGTTTGCACAATATGTCTTAATTAATGTTAGGGTATCTTCAGTAATATGCTCTGGCCTGACCTCAGAGGGGAAACTGCCAAAGAAAACACGCCCTCCATAAAGCTTCGTAAGCTTATAAAGTTCACTTAAGAGATTTTTTAACGCCTCCAAATGGAGGCTTTTCCCATCCTTTGAGCCATAAGCAAAGGCATTAGGTGTTATAAAACGTAAATCCTTAATACCCTTTTTAAGAAGAAGTTCTGCAAAATAAAGAATTGTCTCTATGGACCTGTGTCTTACCTTGGTTCCAAATATTCTTGGAGTTTGACAATACTTGCAGAGAAAAGGACACCCTCTTGTAATCTCAAGGGGACCAATTTTTTTATACTTTAATGAAAAGGGAGGAAAATAGTCCAAGTGAAGCACCGGAGAAGCCTTACCAAAGAGGAGATCTTCTCCATTTTTTCTAAACCCTATACCCTTAAGAGCTGGATAAGGGTTGCCACTTATGAAATAGGAGTCTAAGAAGGAAAATAGAGTCTCCTCGCCTTCTCCGAGAAAAACATAGTCAAATCCCATTTTGAGCGACTCACGCGGTAAAGCTGTAATATGTGGACCTCCTCCAAGGAGAAGAAGCTTTGGTTTATAAGAATGTATACTTTTTAATAGGGCTTCTATTTCCCAATATTGAGGAGTTAGAAAGGAGATGAAAAGGAAGGTTTTCTCATACTGATTCACAATTTGTGGAAGATCTTTTTTAATTTCCTCTGGTGTTTTAAAGAAATAGAAGGGAAGGGTTTTTTCATAAAGCTCTGAAAATTTCTCTATCACACCTAACAAGGCATTTAGACTATAGCGGTTTGTTTTATAGTAATAAAAGGCAAGGGCATACATCCTTTAATTTGTGCTTTCTACTCCTTCTCTGTGTGAGAAATGTTTGTTTTAATTTAACACTTAAGGTTTGTGTATACAATAATATAATGAAAGGGGAATAAATGAAGAGTTATTCTGAGATAAAGGCTTGCCCATACAAAAAAATTGGGTAGGGGCAGCCCTTGCGGGTGCCCCATATGGGCACGGCGTGCCGTGCCCCTACGAATTAATTCTTTTGGGCAGGGGCAAGCCCTGCCCCTACAACTAAACCCTTTTGGGCACGGCAGTGCCGTGCCCCTACATAAAAAAGGTAGCCGCAGGCTTTAGCCTGCGAAAAAAGATTTGTAGAGGCACCCCTTGCGGGTGTCCAAAATCGATTTAAAACCCTTCGGGCTGGGGCAAGCCCTGCCCCTACGATGTTACATTTCAAAATAGAATTGTCTCTGACATTTTAAAATAGTAACCACAGGTTAAAATAGAAGATATGAAATTATTTATAATAGGCTGTGGGGCCCTAAATTGGGATATTTTCTTTAAAGTAGACAAATATGAAGATTTAGACCTGCCTTTATTAAAGGTTGAGGCTGGAAGGGAGTATATTTTAGAGAGAGAAGCTTTTTTAAAACTTTATAGACTTTTAAAGGAGAGGGCAGAGCTTGTATTTGAAGGAGGTGGGGGCTCCTCTGCTAATTCTATATATTGTTTAGCTAAGCTGGGTATTGAAACAGCCTTTCTTGGTGCAGTAGGAGAAGATGAATTTGGAGAAAAAGTATTATGGGAATTAAGGAAAGGGCAAGTCAATACAGAATTTATCAAAAGAGGAGGAACCACCAGTTTAGCTCTTATTCTTTTAGATGGGAAGCAAGATAGGGCTATCATAGTTAGTCCAGGAACTTCAGAAGAACATCTTTCCCTTGAAAGGAAACACCTTCAACCCTCAGCCCTTTACCACTTATCTTCCTTTGCAAGTGAGGCTGGAAAGAGCTTTCAAAAAAATCTACTACAAGCCCTGCACCATAAAATTTCCTTTGATCCCGGTGAGATTTATACCAGCTTGGGAAAGACGTTTTTAGAGTCTTTCCTGAAGAAGACAAAATACCTATTCATAACAGAAAGGGAACTTCTTTTAAGTGGCTATTCTTCGGAAGAGCTTTTAAGGAAAGGAATATCCTTCCTCTTTCTTAAGATGGGAAAAAGAGGTGCCCAAGTTGTCACTAAAGAAAAGATTTTTAGAAGTTCCGTAATTCCTGCATCAAGGATTGTAGATAACACTGGAGCTGGAGATTATTTTAATGCGGGTGTTTTAGCTGGACTTTCCTTAAAATTGTCCATAGAGAAGGCTTTTGTTCTTGGATTAACTATGGCAAGTCTCAGTTTAAGAGGGTATGGAAGACAAGGGCTCCCCTCTAAAGAAGAGTTCAAAAAAATTCTAAGTAAAGTAAAATAGAGAATGATGCAGAATAAAGGTCTTTACCAAGATTTATATTTTGAGAAAACCGCCTTTATAAGAATAGTTCTTGAGCCAGGAGGGATAGAGGAGCTCTCCTCTGGCATAGAGAGGGGTTTGTCATTAAGAGAAATAACTTCTGATTTTAAAAATAATTTTCTTTATACTACCCAAGAAATAATCCCCCTTCTTGAGGAGAAGGCTTCCCTCTCCTTTAGAGGGGAAGCTTTTAAAGAATTTACCTATTCTCTAAAACATCTTTTATCTCAAGAGGATCCTCCCTTTTCAATAGAACTATATCTTTCCTTTTTAAAGGAGCTTGAAGAGGTTATTCCCTCAACAAAGGAAATAAAACACTATCGTTTAGGCATATCCGAGAGAAGGACGCAGTGCCTAATTTTGAATTCTGAGGGAGAATTCAGAAGTGTGGAGAGGCAATTTTGTCAGGTGCGGGCAATAGTTGTGGCAGAAAGGGATGGGCAATTAGAGCGAGGGTATAGAGCTAAGGGATATGCTCTTAGCTTAGAGAAAGCCTTAGAGATGGAGCCAGAGATCAGATTAATTGCTAAGCGTGCAGGAGAATTAGCCCTTCTTATGCTTAAGGCAAGGAAAGTTAAAGCAGGAGTTATGCCAGTTATTTTAGCTGGAGAAGCAGGGGGCACGATGATCCATGAAGCGGTGGGACATGGTTTAGAAGCCGATCATGCAGAGGAGGGTTTATCTGTGTATTCTGGTAGGCTGGGAGAAAGGGTGGCAAGCCCCCTTATCACTGTGATAGATGATCCCACAATACCTCATCTTTATGGCTCCTTTGAGATAGATGATGAAGGGGTACCAGCTCAGCGAGTAATTCTAATTGAAAGGGGAATTCTCAAGGATTTTCTTTATGATCGTTATACCGCTTTGAAATTTAATAAGATGCCCAATGGTCATGGAAGAAGGCAAGATTTTAGACATTTACCTATTCCTCGTATGGCTAATACTTTTATTGCTAAGGGCGAGCATAAAGCAGAAGAGATTATTAACTCAATC
>CALLJI010000007.1 GCA_938091475.1 uncultured Caldimicrobium sp.
ATTGATAGTGAAATCTCTTCTTAAAATGTCCTCTTTGAAAGTAGCCCTTTCCACCTTGGGTAAACTTGCAGGTTCTGGATAAATTTCTTTCCTTGCAGTCACCAAATCTATACTTAACCCCTCTTTTAGCTGAATCTTATAAGTAAGAAAAAGGGATTTAAAAAGAAGGGTAGCCTTAGTGGAAGCAAGAAGTGAGGATAGGAGCTCTTCCCAATTCCCCTCTAAAACTAAATCCAGGTCTTTAGTAGCTCTCTTTAAAAGAACATCTCTAACAAGCCCACCTGCAAAATATAAAAATAATCCTTTCCCTTTGGCTAATTCTCTGGCTTTATGAAGAAACTCTAACCCTTCCTCAGGAAGCTTAAGCTGAGATAGAAAACTCTGCCAAGGAAAAGGAACAACTTTCAAGAAGAATTCCTCGGGTGTAATCTTTCATAACTTTCCATAAGTTTTTTAAAATCTAAATGGGTATAAATTTGGGTGGTAAGAAGACTTGAATGACCCAACATTAATTGAATGGCTCTGAGATCTGCCCCTCCCTCTAAGAGGTGCGTGGCAAAGGAGTGTCTAAGCACATGAGGAGAAATTTTAGAGGTATCAATCCCAGCCCTCAGAGCGTATTCCTTAATTATTTGCCAAAATCTTTGCCTACTCATAGGAGCACCACGCCTATTTAAAAAAAGATAATCCTTGCTTTTTTTGGAAATAAAGAGGGGCCTAACCTTTTCTAAATAGGTCTCTAAAAATTCAAGGGCAATTTCTCCGATAGGCACAATCCTCTCCTTTTCCCCCTTCCCAAGAACCCTCAATAAGCCTAAGTTTAAATTTAGATTTTCAAACCTTAAAGAAACTAATTCCGAAACTCTCAGGCCCGTCGCATAAAGAAGCTCAAGCATAGTTCTATCTCGAAAACCCAGAGGATGATTAATATCAGGGGCTTTTAAAAGGACCTCTATTTCTTCAAGAGATAAAACCTTAGGCAATCTCAAAGGCAACTTCGGAGATTCTATTTGATGTATAAAAGAAAAGGAATAACCCCTTTCCTCGGACAAATAAAGAAAAAAATTTCTCAAACTTGAGAGGCGTCTTGCGATAGAAAAGGGGCTAAATTCTCTCTCTCTAAGGTTAGCAAGATATGCCTGAAAGATATTATAATTAACCTCCTTGAGGTCAATATTTAGCTCTTTTAAAAAATTTAGAAAATCTATCAAATCAGAAGCGTAAGCTTTTAATGTATTGGGAGAATAATTTTTAATAGAAAGTAAATAAGCTAAAAACTCCTCCAAAGGCTCAACCATTCTAAAGTGCCAATTCTTTTAGGAGCTTTTCAACTTTATAAGAGAGAATTTCATCTTTTAAAGACAAGGAAAGGGACTTGAGCTTAGCTATCAATCCCTGTCTTTCCTGAAGATTATAATTAGAAAAATTCTCTTTAATTTTATCTAACGCCTTCAAAAGAAGCTCTTTTTCGTCTATATCTAAAAACAACAAAAGGTCCCTTGCTTCATCCGGTAGTCCAAACTTTTCATAAAATTCCAAAACTAATTTTTTAAACTCCCGTTTCCCCACAAGGTGATGTAATTTCTTAAGCCTTTCCTCTTTCTCTGTATCATTTTTAGAGGAAAAAAGTTTTTCTAATTCTTTCAGGTATTTATCCTTGATCTTTTTATCCTCTGTGGGGGAGGTTTTCTCCTCTTTCTCTCTTTTCTTTCTGAGCTTGGATAGCCCACTGGCATCTTTTAATTTGTCAATTTCTCTCCAAGAGCGTTTTTTTCTTTCCTCTGTCATACCTTAAGACCTCCTACAATCGCTATGATATATTTTTTCTTCAGGCAATTCAACTGCGGATAGTTTTCCTCCATATACACAACCCGTATCAAGTCCGATGCGATCTTCTAAAATCAAAACTTCTGGGAAGGGGGTATGCCCAAAGATAATCTTTTTGGAGAATTTTCCTTCATAAAAATAAAAGCTTTGTCTGATCCAAAGTAAATCTTCTTCTTCCTGTTGATTTAGAGATTTCTTTGGGTTAATACCTGCATGCACGAAAAAATAAGGTCCAATCTCCAAAAAGAGAGGAAGTTCTTTAATAAAGGTTATATGTTCAGAAGGAATTTTTAGACCCCCTTCTTCTAAATAATTTTTCAAAGTCTCATAACCTCCATTATAAAGAAAAATCTCTATATCCTCTCCCAAGAGATATCTTTCAAAGAGCCATTCGTGATTTCCTTTCAATGGGACTACCTTTTCTGGATAAATCTTCTTAAGCTCTATAAGAAGTTCAAGGACTTTTCTTGAATTAGGTCCTCTATCTATATAGTCTCCCAAGAAAACCAAATAATCTCTTCCCCATTCAATAGGAAGCTTTTCTAATAGGGTCTTCAAGGCAAAATAACACCCGTGAATATCGCCAATAGCAAAAATTTTAGTCCCAGAAGCGGGCTCTTCTTTCGTCAAGCCTTTTAAGACCATATTTTTGAGCCAATCCTAAGGCTTTATTCCATTCCTCTTTAGTAATCTTTCTATCTAATGGAGGATATTTCCAAGCATCTCCACAGGGCCTATACTGATCCATTAAATTAAAGTAAGTATTAGGAGAAATTTCTTCTGCCACAAACTTAATTACTTCCTCTGTTTGGGCAAGATTTTCAGGAAGCACTAAATGCCGTATAATTAATCCCCTTTTTGCTATTCCATTTTCTATGACCAGATCCCCCACCTGTCTGTGCATCTCTATAACAGCCTCTTTTACCACTTTTGAGTAGTTTTTTATTTTAGAAAGTTTTAGAGCTACCTTGTCATCCATATATTTTATATCAGGCATATATATATCTATAATACCATCTAATAACTTTAGAGTTTCAACTGCTTCATAGCCTCCACAATTGTAAACAATGGGTAATACTAACCCCTTCTCTGCTGCTATCTTTATAGCCTCAACTATAAAGGGTATCTGGTGAGTAGGGGTAACTAAATTAATATTGTGACATCCCCAGACCTGTAAAATAAGCATAATTTTGGCAAGATTTTCTACTGTAATTTCATCTCCCTCTCCTAAGTGACTGATCTCCCAGTTTTGGCAATAAACACAAGCCATATTGCAATAAGTAAAAAAAATAGCTCCAGAGCCAGAGGTGCCAACAAGGGGTGCCTCTTCCCCAAAATGAGGCCCATAACTTGCAACTATAGGTTTATTGCCAACTCTGCAAAATCCCTTTTCTCCTGCAAGTCTGTCTACCTCACATTTGTGAGGGCAAAGCCTGCAAGGACTAAGGAGAGCATAAAGAGCCTCTAATCTTCTATTCAATTCTCCACTTTCTAATAGCTCCAAATAGGAAGGATATTTCATTTAATAAATTCCATCCAATGTTTAATTTGAGGTGGTCTCTTTAAGAGAAAACTAAAATTTAAATAACATCCAGTACAAGCAGTGGCTATAGTGTCCTTTCCTATAAGCTCTCTTTTCCAATGTGAACTGTATTTCTCTTGGAAACCCCTAATCCAGAGAGTCGCTTTAGCAGAACCACAACAAAAATCTCTAAGGTCTATTATATTTTTTAAATATTTTTCCTGAGAAGTCAAGGGGTCTTTTAAATGGCAAGGAAAATGATAAAGAATCTTGGATTTATTTTCTAACTTAAAGGTATAATGTATTTTTTCTATGATGAATTCTGTAAAAAAATAGGTTCTCTCAGAAAGTTCTTTAAAATCCTTTTCTTTATCAGTATTTTCAAACAATTTTGGATATACCTTTTTTAAAACCCAGAAACAAGTTGCACAAAAGGTTATGACAGGTTTTTTTTCCGAAAAGATTCTGAGTTTATTGAGGGCACATTTCTTTAGATTATGTATGGCTCTCAAGCTTAAATAGAGAATTCCACAACAGTCTTGTTCCATAGAAATTTGAGGATGAAGCTTGGTTTGCGAGAATGTTTTTAAAAACTTATGGAGGGATTCTGGATAGAGATGTTTAAGGCCACAGGAAAGATAGATATAATAATCTCCTTGAGTTCTTGTAAATGGTAAAATTTCTTTTACCTCCCACTTTTTAAAAATTCTGCTACCCTGGGGTAGTAAACTCAAAAGAGACAGAGAATCCTTAAGATAGGGCAAGGATATCCCTTTCTCAGAAAATAGTTTATCCCAATAAAACTCAGGAAAACTCAATTTATGAGGACAAATACTTCTACATCTTTCGCAGTAAAGGCAAAATTCGTAGCTTTGACTTGCTAAATCTTTAGAGAAAAGGAAATTTCTACCTCTTGGGGAGTAACTTTCTTTTAAAAAGAATTGATAGCTTGGGCAGGAAGGAAGACACTTACCACATCTAACACAATTCTCAGGGCCCTTTTTCATTTTTTTCTCTGAGTAGCCTCTCAAACCACCAAGAACACCATTCTATCTCTAAAATAGCTTCAGCCAAGTCTTTGGCTTCTTTAAGTTGTAACCTGCCTTTGGCATAATTTATCCAGCGCTCGGCAAAGGGATTGTTAAGATCCTTCTGCTCCTTTAATTGTACAATAAGATCCAGAGTATCTGCATCATGTACTATTTTTGCTTCAAGAGTTTCATTTTTTCTATACTCTTCAAATAAGATAAGCACTTCTTCTCCAAAGGGAAGGCTTGAGAAAGCCTCTGTTAAGGCTTTTTTTTCATCAGCCTGGTTATAAAGCTTATTTACTGCATTAAAATCGCCTGTGCGTGCTTCGGTAAAATCGTGCAACAGAGCCATTTTTAAAGCCTTTAATTCGTCAACTTTTTGAGGAAGGATTTTGCAAAGGATTAGCGTTGCAAAAATTACTCCAAAGGAATGAGCAGCAACATTTTCTCCTCCCGTCCCTAAATAACTATAGCCTGTTCTCTCTACTCGTTTTAGAAGGGAAGCCTCAAAAAGAATCTTAGCTAAACTATGTTTTAGAGACATATTGAGCTTGAGCTAAATAGGAAGTAAATTTTAAAATAATTTTTGCTGCCAAAAATTCAGTAAAAGGATTCCCAGGAAGAGGCCTTGTTTCCACAAGATCCATCCCCACAACTCTTGCCTTGGCCACCCTTTTTAAAATCTCCATAAGTTCATACCAACTTAAGCCTCCAGGCTCAGGTGTGCCAACACCCGGAGCTATCCCTGGATCAAGCACATCCATATCAAGAGTAAGATAAATATTTCCATTCTCTAAAAAGTCTTCTATCTTTTTCAAAAAGGATTCAAAAGATTTTTTTAATTCATAGGCAAAAATTACTGAGAGACCTCTTTCTTGTATCTCTAAATATTCCTCTTCTGAGAGGGCTCTTACACCTACACTCAAAAAGTCAATCCCCTCCTGATAAACATATCTCATTACTGTGGCATGATTAATGGCGCTCTCCAAATAGGTCTTTCTGAAATCTGCATGGGCATCAAGATGAAGTACTTTGAGAGGTGCCCACTTTTCTTTAAGTGCACTCAAAATACCTATGGTAATGGTATGTTCTCCACCTATAAATATAGGAAAAAAATCTTTCTTTAATACCTCTCTGGTTTGGCTTTTAATTTTTTCAAGGGCTAATTTTACATCTAAGGGATATTCTTCTAAGGGGTAGGTATAAAACCCTATTACTTGATGAGCGCTTAAGGCTGTCTCCTCATCAAAAAACTCTAAGTTAGGACTGACCTTTAGAATTTCTAAAGGAGCTTCTTTGGTACCTTTAAGCCAAGTAGTAGTTGATTCAAAGGGAATGGGGACAAGGGCTACCTTTGCCTGGGGATGATCGGGTAGCCCCAAAAAATTAAGCTTCATCTTTAAAGAAGAATATTTTTCCTCTCTACTCGCATAAAGTTCTCTACAGCTCTTATAGAACGAGGAAACTCAAGCCCTCTGTCAAGAAGTCTTATTTCGCTCTTTTTTATTTCAAACATCTCGGTAATGTCTTGAATAGCTTTATCTACATCAAAGGGTTTGCAGGAAAAAATGTCCACACTTAAATAAAGCTTCTCAGGAAAAGTGTGAATACTTATATGACTTTCTGCAATAATCACAAAACCAGAAAGTCCCCAATCTTCTGGAGTAGGAGCATAATATTTGAATACATAGGGAGGCATAATTTTTGTCATCTCAATATCTTCAGGATATTTGTTAAGAAAATTATAAATAAAATCTAAATCCATAAGTTTTTCTCTATTAGCCCCATAACCATCTAAAATAAGATGTTGTCCAAAGCCATACTCCATTCCTTCAAATTTTTTCATTTTTTCCCACCCCCACTTTAAATTATCCCCTAAAGATGGGCTATAAAATATATCATATTTTTTATTTGTCAAGAGTTGAAGAGAATGTTCCAAAAAGTATAGCAAGCTCTCTAAGTATAAAGATTACATTAATTCATTGCAAACTCCTTTACCCTACAAAGTAATATAAAAAAACAAAAACCCCCACCCCAAAGGAGCACTCCTACCAAATTCCACATAATAAACATACCTAACACCAATAGCCTCGCCATCCGCTCCTTCCTCACCTCCAAATAACTCCCATACGCCCTCTTTATACTCCCAAATACCTGCTCTATCCGATATCTACCCCTCATTAT
>CALLJI010000008.1 GCA_938091475.1 uncultured Caldimicrobium sp.
AGAAATTTTGGTCAAAAATATGCCTATTGGCTTAGGCGAACCAGTCTTTGATAAGCTTTCTGCAGATCTTGCTAAAGCCCTTTGCTCAGTAGGGGCAATAAAGGGCTTTGAAATGGGAGCTGGATTCAAAGTAGCTACCCTCAAAGGTTCTGAAAATAACGATCCTATTTTCCGCTTAGGATTTATAAAGAATGATGCAGGTGGCCTTTTAGGTGGAATCTCTTCAGGCCAAGATCTCATCTTAAGAGTGGCTGTAAAACCTATCCCCAGTCACAGACTTCCTCAAAAAACGGTAAATGTAAGGGGTGAAGAAGTAGAAATTCAAGTAAAGGGGAGACACGATCTCTCAGCCATACCTCGGATTGTCCCTGTGCTTTCTGCGATGACAAGAATTGTCCTTGCTGATCACCTATTAAGGCAATTAGCTATTCTTGCCTTTAGTTCTCGCCTACCCTTCCCTAAATTTTTCCCTTCCTCTTAGATTTAAAAAATATCCCCTTTAACCACCATACATTTCTTTTGTAGAGACGATTCACGAATCGCCCAGATATCAGACCAGTAGGGGAAATTCACGAATTACCAAAAAAACTGTAGGGGCTGGGCTTGCCCCAGCCCCTTTTTTTTGTAGGGGCACGGCACAGCCGTGCCCTCAATTGGACAGCCGCAAGGGCTACCCCTACATTTTAATTTTTGGGCTCAGCATGCTGAGCCCCTACGAATTTTTCAATTTTTTGGGCAAAGCGTGATTTGCCCCTACCAATCCAACCCCTTGTAGGGGCGGTTCACGAATCGCCCAAACCCATTGGGCAAAAAAGACAAGCTCCTACTTTTCATGCCCATTAATCCCAAAAATTTCAAAACCCATAGGGGCACGACATACCGTAGCTCTACAAAATACTATTCAAAAGTAGAAAGAGCAGAAAGATATTAACAAAGTATGACTTGTCATTAGGGAAGTACACCTTTAACCCAAGAATTTTCTTAAAAGTCCAGCTTCAATTATCCAATTAGTTAATCCCTGAGTGGTACCCTTTTTAAGACTATTAATTATTTGATTAGTAATTTCTCTATGCTCAAGATCTGGTTCCACCTTGAGATTCAGAGTATTAATCAAGTTAAGAGCTTTGAGAATTTTGTCCTTAACTTCCGGAACAAGTTCCAAAGACTTAGAATTAAAATATTTTAAAGCAATAGAAAGGTCTATTTCAATGTTTTTGTAAATACCTTTCAGGTTTAAAAGATCTTCCTTTGAAAGTGCGGAAAATCCTAAGATCTCAGGAGGAAGACCGAGGGAATAACAAGAGGCACAAAAGCCAATGGCTCTGGGAAGTACAATTTTCCCAACCTGTCTTGAATATCCAAAAAGCCCTACATGAAGTTTTCGCATTCTCCTTCTTGGTACATAAGAGGATATGGTATTTATCAAAGGAGCTATTTTTTCAATGATGTGCTGATATTCTTGCATTGACTTATGGATGATAGTTAAAACAAAGTTTTCATCAAAGTCTTCTAAAGGGTATCTGACAAAACTTTTAAGCCTCTTAATAGCTGTGATTACATCTTCAATAGGATAATCATATTTAAAAGCTGATTGAATAGTAAAAGTTTCTACCGAGGGATATTCTGAAAGAACATAGTCCACAGTATAGGGAGATAGATTACCTCTGAATGGGGGAGTACCTGCACCTAATATGGGATAAAAATCTTTTTCTAATTCTTGAGACAATCTATAGAGCTTTTTCAGGGCCATCTTGATAGCTAAAACTGCCGAGATCACACCATAATTCAAGGCTGGATCAGAACGAGCTAAAAAGACTCTCAGATAGGAATCTTCTTTATCTATCAAATAATCTCTTAAAATAGCCTCACATCTCAACATCCCCTCTACATCTTCAATCAGGGGGATCACATTAATTTTTTCTGGCAAAAAGTCACCAACCCATTCAGCTACAGTAATAGAACCTTGGTAGATGGGCTGATACTGTTTCCCGGAAATAAAGTTTTTATAAAAGTAAAAAACTCTATTTAACTCTTCGGCTGAAGTGGTCATAGGAAGAATCACTTCAAAGATAGGAGGGGGAGCATTTTCTCCATAAAAAAGTCTGGCAGCATCCATAGAACGAGGAATACTTTCTAAGGCTTCCACCAAAATTTTGGCTTCTTCTTTCTCTACAGCAGGATTAGGAACTCTAAGAGTCAAAAAAATCTCCTCTCCTAAGCGTTTTCTTTTGAAAAAATGAGGATAACGAGTAAGTAATTTTTTAACTACAAAATCATCTACTTCTTTTCCTTCGCTGTCCCACATTTGTTCATCGCATCCAAGATGAGAAAAGGCATAATAGGCCTCTTGAATTTCATCCTCTCCTGACATATCCACTGTTTCAGCAAAAAAAGGAAGTGAGACATTATCTGGATGCTGGGTAGACATAATCCTCGGAATTTTAGGCATTACCTTTCACCTCCCTTAGGGAGATTCTCAAAATGAGGTTTTAAAAGTTCATAAACCTTAAGATAATGATGAGAAGCCAATCTTATATCATCGAGAATACACAAAAAATTCACATCTCCTTCCCAGCGAGGAACAATTTGGAGGTGAATATGCTCGGGATACCCAGCTCCAGCTATTTTTCCAAGATTAAAACCTACATTAAATCCATCAGGTCTTAAAACTTCTTTGAGAATCTTTAGAGAAATTTGGGCTATTTTCATCATAGCTAACAACTCCTCTTCAGTGAGTTCTTCTAAAAAGGCTATATGACGAATGGGTGAAATAAGTAAATGTCCTGTATTATAAGGAAATTTATTTAGCATCACCATTGTTTTATCATCTAAGTAAAGAATAGGTCTTTCCTCTGGTGAAGGCTCATCCTTGGGTGGACAAAAAATGCAATCCCTTTCTCTATTACCACTAACATATTCGCCTCTCCAAGGAGCCCAAAGTATTTTTCTTTCCATAGAAAATCCCCCTCTATGAAATAACCTCTTTTTGGGATACCACCCTAAAAAGATAATCTAATTTTACGGTTTTAAAAGCCTTTGTAATATGCTATAATTTTCCTCTATGGTAAGATATATTCTGATTGGGCTTTTACTTTTTACTTTAATCCTTGGTCTCTCCGTTGGCTACATTATAATTAAATTTTTTCCCAGAGAGCTTCCTTCTTTAGTGTTAGCTTTGGATTTAAAAAATCTTCTCCTATCTCTCCTTTTCCTCTTTCTCTATCACACCTTTGATACTCTAAGAGTTTTGGTTTTAGCTCGTGCCCTGGGAATTAAATATTCTTTATGGTATGGATATATCGTCTCCTTTATCAATACCTTTGGAGCAACTGTTACTCCTGCTCATTTGGGTGGAGAGATCCTTCCTCTTTATACACTTTCCCGCAAAGGAGGACACTTTTATCAAATCCTAAGTTTAGTAACTATGAAAAGTATCTCTGGCTTTACCTTTTATGTAATTATGTTTCCTCTTACTCTTAAAGCCTTGCTCGAAAACCCTAAAGAGGCTAAGGAATTGCTAATCCTTGTAATTTCTATAAGTCTTATCCTTCTCTCTATATATATAATTTACAAGACTCTACTTAAGCGGGAATCCTTTTCAAGGGGAGCGCTTTTTTACAAGTTTAAGCGCCTGCTCTTTAGATATATCATCACAAGTAAGCTTTTTTTAAAAACCAAAAAAGTCTATTTCCTTTATGCCATACTTTTGAGTTTTTTTCTTTATCTTTCCTTTCTTCTTTTGGGTATTTTTTTGTTGAAATCTTTCAATCCTTCCATAACAACTTTTGAGGTGTTTATGAAACAACTCCCTCTTCTTTATGCCATTTTTATTAGTCCTACTCCTGGGGGAAGTGGTGTAGGGGAATTGGGGGCAATACCCGTATTTGAAAATTATCTCCCTTCAGATCTTTTAGGTCCTTATGTGCTTCTATGGCGTCTTCTCAGCCAATATCTCAGTGCCTTCATAGGAGGAATCTTCTTTCTCATTTTCTTACTTAAAGATATAAGGAAAAACAATGTCTTTGAACTGGCTTAATCCATACTTTTGGGTCATTACTATAAGAAATTTTTTATATGACCACACCTTTATAAAGTCCCAAAAAATCCCTTGCCCAGTAATTTCTATCGGGAATATCTCATGTGGAGGCTCTGGTAAAACAAGTTTGACTAAATATTTAGCAG
>CALLJI010000009.1 GCA_938091475.1 uncultured Caldimicrobium sp.
AACTGCTCCAAAAGAATTATTCCTTAATTCAAATACACTATTTATAGGACTGTTCTTCTTAGTAAAAATTACTCCTCCAAAATAGGGATAATATTTTCCCTTTTCGTATTGACCTAAACTTAAAATTATCCTATAATTAACTCTAGCCTTGTGCGCAAGTTCCTTTATAGTAATAGCCTCGTAGGGATTAGTCAAAATAAAATCTAATTCTCCTTTTAGCCCCTTGCTCTTTAATTCCTCAAAGGTTAAAAATTGGAATTCTATTTTATAAGGAAGAGTTTTACTTAAATAGTCCTTCAATTTAAAAAACCTATTTTTTTCGATTGCTTCTCCCCTTTTAGCTAAAATACCAAAATGATAGGTATTTTGATCCTTTAGAGGCTCTTTAGCAAAGACTGGAAAGGTATAAAAAATAAAACACAAGAAAATTAATAATTTTTTGGGGATCATCTTTAATTTAATTTTAATATTCTAATTTAATCAGTCAAGGAGAACTGAGAATGTTTCAAAATTGTAATGGCACAGCACGCTATGCCTAAGAATGAGAATATTAGTAGGGGCAGCCCTTGCGGTTGCCCAGAATGCGATTTTTAAAACCCTTTTGGGCTGGGGCAAGCCCTGCCCCTACAATTTAAACCCATTGTGGCAAGCGATGCAACGCCCCTACGAAAGAATTTTGAGCACGACATATCGAGCCCCCTACCATTAAACCCCTTTGGGCGATTCGTAGATCACCACACAATTTTTATGGAATTTTGAAATTTGAGGACTAACAGGAGAAAAAAAATGTTGGGACTGGGAAGTAGCCTATGGGTATTCATAGGCTATATTTTTGGTACATTCAATTATTGGAATCCCCTGAGGAGAACCAAATTATCTCTGTGAATAACTTCCTTTTCTGGTTTGTAAGCCTCTTTAAGAAATCTTTTGAGTTCCTCTGAGGAGAAATTAGTTAATCCTTTGGCTATTGCCTGTTCCTCTGTGTCTAAACAAATAACACAGGCTCCTTTAGAAAAATCTCCCTCTACCTTTTTTATTCCCCCAATTAATAAACTTTTCCCCTGTTCTTCAATGGCTTTTATAGCTCCTGCATCTAAATACAATTTTCCTTCAGGAGAGAGATAATATTTGATCCATAACTTACGCATAGAGAGCTTTCTTTCCTGGGGAGCAAAAAGGGTACCTATGTTCTCTCCACTAAAGAGGCGCTCAAGGACTAAGGGTTCCCTTCCAGGTAAGATCGTCATAGGAATGCCAGAGGAAGTGACCATTTTTGCAGCAAGGAGTTTAGAATACATCCCGCCACGACCTAATTTTCCAGGCTTTGAGCCTGCCATAGAGAAAATCTCAGGAGTAATCTCAGAGACAAAGTTTATTCTTTCCGCCTGGGGATTAGTTCTTGGATCTTCTTTGTATAGAGCATCTATGTCAGAGAGGATAATTAAAGCTTCTGCAGGTAAAGCTATGGCTACCAAAGCTGATAAAATATCGTTATCACTAAACCGAATTTCCTCTGTAGCCACCGTGTCATTTTCATTAATGATTGGAACTATGCCCCATTTTAGAAGGGTTTGCAAAGTTTTTCTGGCATTGAGATAACGAGATCTCACAGATAGGTCTTCTGAAGTTAAAAGCACCTGAGCAACCTTAAGTCCATACTCTTTGAAAACTTCCTCATAGGCGTGAATCAAATCTGCCTGTCCACAAGCAGCCAGAGCTTGTTTCTCAGAAAGCGAGAGAGGTTTCTTAAAAAAACGCAATTTAGCCCTTCCACAGGCAATGGCACCTGAAGATACAAGAATAACCTTTTTTCCAGCCCTTAAGAATCTCTGAATCTCATAAGCTAGCTGAGATAGAATTTGATAATTAAGTCCCTCGTCATCATTAGTAATAACTGCACTGCCAACCTTAAAAACCAATTGTTCTGCTTGCTTAAGCCTTCTTAAACACTCTTCTCTTGATTCCATTCTATCTCTTCTCCTTTGTGTGCCTCTTTGATTAATTCATATAATGCATAAAGTAATTTAGGTATGCCTTCTCCAGTAAGAGCAGAAATAAAATAAACTTTTTCTCTAAGTTTCTCAGGAAAAAGTTTCAAATAACTTCTGATTTTATTTTCTCTCTCTTCAGCAGGAATCAAATCAATTTTATTAAGTGCAATTAAATATTGTTTTTCAAGAAGCAAGGGATTATAAAGCCTAAGTTCTTCCTTTAAAATTTTTAAATCTTCTATTATTTTTTCTTCCCGGGAAAGATCAAGTAAATAGAGAAGTATTCTTGTTCTTTCAATATGTTTCAAAAATTCATGTCCAAGACCTATACCCTTATGAGCACCTTCAATTAAGCCAGGTATATCCGCTACAATAAAAGTCTCTCCTTCGCCTAAATTTACTACTCCCAAATTGGGCTCAAGTGTAGTAAAGGGATAGTCTGCTATTTTAGGTTTGGCTGCACTTACTCGGGAAAGGAAAGTTGATTTGCCTACATTGGGAAAACCAACCAAGCCTACATCTGCGATAAGTTTCAATTCTAAAATAAGCCATCTTTCTTCTCCTGGTCTCCCTTGCTCTGCAAAGCGCGGAACTTGCCTAACAGGGGTTGCAAAATGGGCATTCCCTCTACCACCTTTACCACCCCTTGCTACCACTAAGGTCTGACCGGGTTTGATGAGATCTCCTAATATTTCCCCTGTTTCTGCATCCTTTACCAAAGTCCCTACAGGTACCTTTAAAATCAAATCCTCACCATCTCTACCTTTCATTTTTTTTCCTTGACCCGGACGACCATTCTCTGCTCTAAAATGAACTTGATGATAAAAATCATATAAAGTGTGTATTTGAGAATCCGCTATCAAAATTACATCTCCACCGTCTCCTCCATCTCCTCCATCAGGACCTCCTTTAGGAACATATTTTTCCCGTCTAAAACTAACACATCCAGCTCCCCCATCTCCAGCTTTGACATAAATTTTGGCGTGGTCTACAAATCTTGCCATTTTTATCTCCCCCTTTGATTTTAACTTAAAAATCGGTTTTAAAAAGTATTGTGAGAAGGGTTGAGGCCATCCCAACGATTGCCCAAGGGTAAGGGTATCTTCTTGATTATAATTTCGTAGGGGCTCGTCTTGTTGTGCCCAAAGGGTTTAAATGTTTAAATTGTAGAGGTAATTCAAGAATTGCCCCGATTTATGGGGCAAATCACAATTTACCCAAAGAATTAAAAAACTCATATGGCACACAATAAAAGGGCATTTGTAGGATTTAATTAAGATGCTATACAATATCGCCTTATGGTTTAAGCCCTCTTGTTTTTTTATTTCCTTTGAGTAGATTTAAAAGATATTTTATGGAAGGAAAAATTAATAAAGAACGGAAATTTAAATCTAATAAAGAGCGCTTAGGATATTTTTTAAAACTCTTCGAGAAGAAAGATCAGGTTTTGATCCTTTTTTGGGCAGATCCTGATGCCATAGCCAGTGCCTTTGCCCTAAAAAAGATTCTGCAAAATCGCGTTTATGGTATTACCCTTTCTCCTGTAAATGACATAAGAAGACTTAATAATTTAGTCATGATAGAGGTTTTAAAAATTCCCTTAACTAAATTTCAGCCCAATCTTCTTAAGGTTCACAATAAAGTGCTTTTAGTAGATTCACAACCTCCACATAGGGAAGAGTTTAAGAATATAGAATTCACCGCTGTGATTGATCATCACCCCCAAACTGATGGATGGGAAGCAGCCTTTGCAGATATTCGTCCCCATTATGGGGCTACTTCCTCCATCTTATATGAATATTTGAAAACCCTGAAGATTAGACCAAATGTTTATTTGTCAACTGCTTTAATTTATGGGATTAAAACGGATACAGATAATTTTAGAAAAAGCGCA
>CALLJI010000010.1 GCA_938091475.1 uncultured Caldimicrobium sp.
TGAAGGAGATTTACCATTGAGGTGGCTTGTGGTAGCAGGTGGCACAGGAGGGCACTTAATGCCAGGGATTGCCTTAGCTGAGGAAATACTTAGCCAAGGAGATGAGGTGCTCTTCATAGCTGGGAATAGAAAGATCGAGAGGATGATTCTAAGTGGAAAGCCCTTTAGGGTAGAACATATAGATGTAGAGGGTTTTGTGGGAAGGGCTTTGAAAGATAAATTAAGGGCTTTCAAGAAGCTTATAAGTTCCTTGGGAAAGGTTTATAAAATTTTGAGGAGTTATAATCCTTCTGTGATCTTAGCAGAGGGAGGCTATGTTTCCTTTCCTGTAGTTTTGGTAGGGAAAATGCTTGGAAAAAGGGTGGGACTCCATGAACAAAATTATATCCCGGGTAGGGCTAATCTTTGGTTAAAAAGATTGGCGGATAGAATTTTTGTTAGTTTTCCGGATAGTGTGCAATTTTTTCCACAGGAGAAAACTCTTTTTTCTGGAAATCCTGTAAGAAAAGAACTTTTTCAGGAAAGAGAAAGAGTGCATAGGGGAATAGGACTTCTTGTGCTAGGAGGGAGTTTAGGGGCAAGATTTCTCAATCAACTTATTTTGGAGGTAGTAGAGGAGCTTTTTTCCTCTTTTCCCCATCTTTTCCTTATTCATCAAACTGGGCTTGAAGAATACCCAAGAGTAAAGGAGGCTTATGAAAGGTTAGAGATATGGCAAAATTACAAGGAGCAGATAAAAATTTATCCTTTTATTGAGGATATGGGTTGGGCCTATCACCAAGCTGATTTAGTGATAGCAAGGGCAGGTGCAACTACCTTGGCAGAAATTATTGCCTTACATAAGCCTGCTATCCTCATTCCCTTTCCTTTTGCTACTCACAGGCATCAAGAGAGGAATGCAGAGGTTTTAGTAAAATTAGGGGGAGCCCTTATGTATCTTCAAGAGAACTTAGATAAAAGAAAATTTTTAGAGGATTTAAAGGGGCTTCTTAAAGATAGGGATAGGCTAAGCCAGATGAGTAGAGCCTATGAGGGATTTTATAAAGTAAAACCTGAATGGGTAATCTTAGAGGAGATGCGAAAACTTTTAAGGGGAGAGTAAAGGAGATATGCTTGAGAAGGTAAGAAAGATTCATTTTATTGGTATAGGTGGAGTGGGGATGAGTGGTCTTGCCCTCATACTTGCTCGGTTGGGACATAAAGTAACTGGCTGTGATGTGGTAGAGAGTAAATATGTCAAAGCCTTACGCAAGGCTGGAATAGAGGTTTATTTGGGGCATAACCCCTCTCATCTCGAAGGGATTGAAATTGTAGTTTATACTTCTGCTTTATCCAAGGATCATCCAGAGTTAAGAGCTGCCAAAGAGAAAGGGTTAATTTTACTTCCCCGGGCTAAGATGTTATCGGAGGTAATGGGTGCCTATGCCAAGAGTATAGTAGTTGCAGGTTCCCATGGGAAAACCACTACTACCTCTATGATTGCAGAGATTTTGCTTAACCTCAGACTTAATCCCACGGTAATTGTAGGGGGAGTAATAAGAAATGTAAAGGCAAATTCCCTTTTGGGGGAGGGAGAATATTTAGTAGCAGAAGCAGATGAAAGTGATGGATCCTTTCTTTATTACACACCTTTTATCGAGGTGATCACCAATATTGATAAGGAACATCTTGATTTTTATGCGGATTTCCAAGCTATTAAAAAAGCCTTTGCAAGCTTTATTGTAAGATGTCATCCTGAGGGCAAGGTTATTCTTTGCGGAGATGATCCTGGAGTTCGAGAAGTGGTAGAGGAGCTTTCAGGTCCTTTCCTTTTTTATGGTTTTTCTGAGGGAGTAGATGTGCAAGGTAAAATTTTAGAGGAAGGAGCTTATCCATTGGTTGAGGTTCTCTATCGAGGAAAAACCTTAGGATCCTTTAGACTTAGCATTCCAGGAAAACACAATGCACAGAATGCTCTTGGAGCAATAGCAGTGGCTTTGGTTCTTGATTTACCTATTAAGAGGGTTTTGAAAATCTTAGAGAATTTTAGTGGGGTAAAAAGGAGACTTGATTTTAAAGGAATATATAAGGGGGCCTTGCTTTTAGATGATTATGCCCATCATCCGAGGGAAATTGCAGTTACTCTTGATACCTTAAGAAAACTTTATCCCGAAAGGAAACTATGTTTAGTTTTTCAACCGCACAGGTATAGTCGTACTAAAGCTCTATGGGAGGAGTTTTTAATCACCCTTAGGGAACCAGATCTTTTAATATTAACTGAGATATATCCAGCCAGTGAACCCCCCATTCCGGGGATTACTGGTGAGAGTTTTTATTACGCAGTAAGGGAATTGAGGGCAACTAAACCCACTTTCTTTGAAAGAGAGGGGGAGGGAATAAAAAATTTGATTGAAAAGATAGCCTCTGAAGACTGGTTAATACTTACTATGGGAGCTGGAAATATATATAAAATTTGGGATGAGCTCTTGTATAAGAGTGAAGTAAACTATGAAGTGGCTTAAAGATTTAGATAGCTTTTTAGAGGACCGAGGGATTTTTTATCTCCGAGAGGAAACTCTTGCTCCCCATACCACTATTAAAATAGGTGGGAGGGCTTTGCGCACTTTGTATCCGGCAAGAGAGGATGAGCTTATTTCCCTTTTAACTTACTTAGAGAGTAAAGAGATACCCTGGTATGTGGTAGGTGGGGGTAGTAATTTATTAGTGTCTGATGAGGGATACCAAGGGGTAGTAATTATGTTAAAAAACTTAAGGGGGATCGAGGAGCTTTCCTGTGGAGAGCAACTAAGAGTAAAGGCTTTATCTGGCACAAAAATTAATGAGATCTTGAGGTTTTGTTATCATAAAGGATATAGTGGATTTGAGTTTTTGGCAGGAGTGCCGGCAACCTTAGGTGGAGCTATCAGAATGAATGCAGGGGCCTTTGGAAAGAGCACCTCATTTTTAGTTAGAAAGATAAAACTCTACAGAGAGGGAAGGGTTTGGGAAAGGGAAAGCAAGGAGGAGATGTGGAGTTATAGATCCTTTAAAGAAGAGGGTGTTATTCTTTCAGCAGAGTTAGAATTTCCTAAGCAAGAAAGGGAGGTCATTAGCGCCCAATTAAAGGAAATTTGGGAAAAGAGAAGGCTAACTCAGCCTGTCTCCGAGAGAACCTTTGGCTCTGTCTTTAAAAATCCTCCCTGTTGTTATGCCGGGGCTTTAATTGAGCAAGTGGAGCTAAAGGGTTATAAAATAGGTAAGGCCAAAATTTCAGAAAAACATGCTAATTTTATTGTAAATGAAGGCGGAGCAAGGGCAAAAGAAGTAATAGAGCTTATGCAGTTTGCGCAGAAAAAGGTCTGGGAAACCTTTAGGATTTACCTTGAGCCAGAAGTTAAGTTTTTGGGGATAACCTATGAAGCTTAGCTTGAAATTTATTCTTCTTCTCGGGCTATTTCTTGGTATGCTTAGCTTTGGTATAGTTTATTCTTTATATTTTACAGATTTGTTTGTCTTAAAAGAAATAAAGGTTTTTCAAAACAAAAAGGTCTCCAAGGAGGAAATAATAAGGCTTACCAACTTGAAAGGTGGAGAGAGACTCTTTAGAGTGAACTTAAAGAGCTTACAGGAGAAACTTAAGGCACATCCACTAATTGAGGAGGTAACCCTTGCGAGGAGATTACCCTATATCTTAGAGATTACTGTAAAAGAGCGGGAAGGGTTGGCCATTTTAGTCCGAGAAAATAGAGGATATTTAATAGATAAAAAAGGGGTTATCATAGGGGGGATTCTACCTCAGGATTATATGTTTTATCCGATGGTAGAAATCAAAAATGAAGAATACAAAGAGAAATTCTTTCTTTTCTTAGATTGGGTTAAACATAACAAAAACTATTTGCCTGTTTACGAGAATTTATCTAAAATAATTTTAGAGGAGGATAAGATAATTTTTTATACCAAAAATCATCTTCAGATTTATTTTCCTATGGTGATGGTTGAAAATTTAATTGAACTCTACAGACACCTTGATAAAATTATGGTTTATCTTTATGACAACAATCTTGTTGAAAAGGTTGAATTGATAAGACTTGACTATCCCAATGGGAGGGCTTTATTAAGATTTAGGAGTTAGATGATGAAAAGAGGGGAAGGTCTCTTAGTAGTGGATGTAGGGACAACTAAAATTTCAGCGTTAATAGGAGAAGAGCGAGAAGGTAAGCTCTGGGCAACTGGTCTTGGAGTTTCACCTTCCCAGGGATTGAAGAGGGGCTGTATAATTAATATCGAAGAGGCTACACAAAGCATTAAAAATGCCATAGATAAAGCACTTAATCAAGCTAAGGTTGAACCCACTTTTGTCTATACCAGTATAGCTGGAAATCATATCAAGACTTATTATGGTATGGGGGTAATTGCCCTTAGGGACAAAGAAGTCACTCCTCAGGATGTAGAAGAGGTTTTAAAATCCGCTCAAACGGTGGATTTGCCCCCAAATAAACTTATCATCCATGTGATACCACAGGAATTCGTGGTAGACCAAAACAAAGGTATACTTCATCCTGTAGGTATGGTGGGTGTGCGTCTTGAAGCCCATGTTCAGCTAATTACCGCAGAAAGAGCTCATATTCAGAACCTAATTAAGTGTTTTGAAAATCTTGGATTAGAGGTGGATGGAGTGATTTTTCAGGGGCTTGCCTCTGCTGAGGCAGTCCTTACTCCAGAGGAGAAAGAATTAGGAGTTCTTCTCATCGATTTGGGTGGTGGAACCAGTGATTTGGTTATCTATAAGGAGAATGTCCTGAGATATGCGGCCTCATTACCCTTAGGAGGTGAATTATTAACAGGAGACTTAGCTATCTGTTTGCGAACCACAAGAGCCGAAGCAGAGCGCATTAAAATTGAAAAAGGGGTATGCCTCAGAGAATTAGTGAATGAAGAGGATTTCGTAGAGGTTCCTGGCATTGGCCATAGACCAAGCACTAAGATTAGTAAAAAAATTGTGGCAGAAATTTTAGAGGAGAGAGTTAAGGAGCTTTTGACTTTGATTGAGGCTGAGATTGATAAGTTCTCAAATACCTATTTCATAAGTGGGGCTGTTCTTACAGGGGGAACCTCTCTTATACCAGGATTAATTTATCTCACTGATCAAATTTTAGATTTACCCGCAAGAATTGGTTATCCTGAAAGACTTCCAGGGCTTACTGAAGAAATTTATCATCCGCAGTTTGCTACAGCTGTGGGTATGCTGCTTTATGCCTATAACAATCTTATTCAGGGTTTAGAAAAGGCACCTAAGAAAAAGGGATTCATTGAAAAATTAAAGGAACTTTTGAAAATTTAAGAGGAGGAGGACAAAAATGACACTATCCTTTGATCTGCTTTATCAGGAAGAAATAAAGCTCCAGCCCAATATAAAGGTAATAGGGGTAGGGGGAGCAGGGGGCAATGCTGTGGCTCATATGATAAAAAAGGGGCTTCAAGGCGTTGAGTTTATTATAGCCAACACAGACTATAAAGCTTTATCTTTGAATCCAGCCCCTATTAAACTTCAACTTGGCAGAAATTTAACCAAAGGGCTGGGTGCAGGAGGAAGACCAGACATTGGTAGGAAAGCTGCAGAAGAATCAGAAAGAGAAATAAGAGAGATTTTAAAAGATGCAGATATGGTTTTTTTAGCTGCTGGGATGGGGGGTGGCACAGGAACTGGGGCAAGTCCAGTCATAGCAAATATTTGTAAAGAGTTGGGAATATTAACCGTAGGAGTGGTTACCAAACCTTTTACCTTTGAGGGAAAAATAAGGGCTAAACAAGCTGAAGAGGGCTTGGAGGAACTAAAGAAATATGTAGATACATTAATAACTATCCCTAACGACAAATTAATCTTACTTGGGGCACCCCATGAGAGACTCTATGAGATGTTTAAAAGAGCAGATGATGTATTATATTATGCTGTGAGAGGTATATCAGACCTTATTTTATCACCAGGTTATATAAATCTTGATTTTGCGGATGTAAAGGCAGTAATGATGGAATCTGGAGGAGTAGCTTTGATGGGAATGGGTGAAGGCAAAGGAGAGGATAGAGCAGAGCTTGCAACACAGATGGCTATTTCAAGTCCTCTTTTAGAGGATCTATCCATCAGTGGAGCTAAGGGCCTCTTACTTAACATAAGTGTCCATCCAGAAACTCTTACCCTCCAGGAAACCCAATTTATCACTGGGACCATTTCAAAGGAACTTCATCCAGAGGCAAGGGTCTACTTTGGAGTGGTCTTCGATGAATCCTTAGATGACCTCTTAAGGATTACAATAATTGCAACAGGTCTTGAAAAAGAGAAAAAAATCCAAAGAGAGGGTGAAAAGGTGATTTCCTTAGAAGAAAAAACTAATAGGCAAGGGAAGTTTAAAAAGATGGACTTAGAGGAGTGGCTTAAGGAAGAAATTATTGAAATCCCAACGATTTTAAGAAAAAGTGCCGATTAGTTAACAAGTAAAGAGGGAGGAAAAGATAAAGTGAGAGAGATAGCTATCTTTGAGGATCCTGTAAAAAAGCAACCTCTTAGATTAGCTTTTTTTAGAATAGAGGAAATAGATGCTCCTCCCTTTCAGAGAGACATCTCAGAGAGTTTAAAAAAGCATTTAGAGATGGCGATTGAAAAGCTTGGTTTTCTTACTCCTATTGTGGTTGTTCCTAAGGGGGGTAAATATTATGTAGTAGATGGTAGACATAGATTAGAGGCTATGAGAGAGCTTGGGGCAAAGGAAATCTTAGCTATCGTGGTAGATGAAAGTTTGTACCACTACATTCTTGAGTTCAATACTGAAAAGCCCCCTAATGTGAAGGAAAAATCTAAACAGGCCTATCGCCTATATGTGGATTTTTTAAAAGAAGATCCTGAAATAATGGAAGAGGACCTTTTTACTTATTTTAAAGAACCTATGTTAATAACCTTTGGATTTGCTATTGAGGAGTATGATAGTCGCTTTCCAGCAAGTTTTTATGAAAATTTCCTTTCCAAGATTGACGAATTTTTAAGGATGCCTTTAAATAAAGCTGTGATGGAAAGGAGAAAGAGGGCAGAGAGTTTAATAGAGTTAAACAAAGTGGTCAATGAAAAATATGCAGAGTTTGGGTGGGAAAATGCCCTTCTCAAAGGT
>CALLJI010000011.1 GCA_938091475.1 uncultured Caldimicrobium sp.
CACAGCCATAATACTTACCTATCAAGAAATATCAAACTTTGATTTTTCCTTTGAAAATAAGCCAGTATTTAAACTTCATAGAAAGAATTGGCATATTAAGGATAAAAATGGAGAGATTTTAAAGCATTGGCAAAATATGACATTTATAGCCTTTTGTGGCTTAGGTGATAATCTTCAATTTTATAATACCCTTAGACAACTCCATATACCCGTAAAAGAATTTATCTCCTTTCCCGATCATTATGCTTACGAAAACTTCTCTCTCTTACCCCATGAAAAATATCTCACCACCTTTAAAGACTATGTTAAACTACCATCGCTCCCTAATCTTTACTATTTAGATTTTGAAATAGAAGTGCCAGGACTTATAGAGTTCATACAAAGACATTTGAAAAATATCGCATAAATTACAGGCTACTTTTAACCACTAAAACAGGGAGGCTTCCTAAGGTCAAAACCTTTTCCGTTACACTTCCCATAAGAAGCCTTTTTAATCCTCTCTTTCCATGAGAACCCATAATTATAAAATTTACCCCTTCCCTTTCGCAAGCTTCAAGAATCTTCTCCTCTACTATTCCCTCTTCTATTAGAGTTTTTACTTTAATACCTTTCTCTTTAAAATAATTCTTCATTTTCCGTATGAATTCCTCTATCTCAATTTTGTAATGCTCAACGAGCTTTATAATTTCAGAAGTTGTCTCATACAATTCAAGGGGAATCTCTATAACTGAAAGAAGAATGACCTCACTTTTAAAAAAAGTAGCAAACTCTAAGGCTTTTAAGGCAGCTTTTTCAGAATAGACAGATCCATCTACTGGAACCAAGATTTTTCTAAAATCTAAGGTAGTATTTTTAGGAACAACCAGGACATCCACTGGACTTGATCCTATGGCTCGGCTTGCAGTGCTCCCGAGAAGAGCTCTGGCAACTCCACCTTTGCCACTTTTACCCACTACAAGTAAATCCATGTCCTCTGCATAAAGAATATCTACCAATTTTGAGTAAGGTTCTCCCTCTTCTAACCTTACTTTAACTTGAATATCCTCTTCTTCTGCTATAGCTTGAGCTTCCTTTAAAACCTTCTCTCCTCCCTTTTTAAAAAAGTCCTTCATTCCTGTAAACAATGAAAGAGCACTACTAACTTCACTCCCAATAGGCAAGACATAGAGAACCATAACCTCTGCATTGATTTTCTTGGCTAAGGATAAGGCATTTCTCAAAGCATTAAATCCCTCTTCTGAACCATCTACCCCTACTAAAATCTTCGCATAATTAATCATCTCTTACCTCCTTCCTTTTTATTTCCACTCATTTTAGGTACAAGCAATATTTTTACGAGTATAATAGAAATCTATTTTAATATACTTTTTCAGATTTTTCTATAACATCCTTGAGAATGTTTCAAAAACAGAGGCTTGTCTCGCTGCGCCCAAAAATAAAAAATTCGTAGAGGCATCTCTTGCGGCTGCACGATTAGGGCACGGCAGCGCCGTACCCTTACATTTATAAAATTTGAATATTATGTAGGGGCATGGCACCGCCGTGCCCAATAGTTTTATCTGTAGTGGCAATTCATAAATCGCCTTGCAACTATATCCTTCAAGCTTGGCCAAATTTATCCCTTTAGGTTGGGCATTACTTCCCTTAAATCCCACACTTTTTGGATTTAACAGGTTCACTAAAATGTCAAATCGTTCAAAAATATTTTTTAAACCTCAAAAATCCTTCTTAGTAGACCTGAAAGAGCATTAAATATAAATTTTGTAAACTAATAAGCTTATATGGATTAGTTCAAAATACGAAAATATTTCTAAAAAACTCCGCTTAGACGGTATTTTCTTTTGATAATAAGCATGGAATTTTCGGATTTGAGATTTCATAAGAAAGTGCATAAGAAGAAAATAGAAAGTTTGAAAAAACTCAAACGGTTTTAAAGTAATAAATCCAAAGTAATTTGATTAATTCATTTGAGAAGAGTGAAAAGGGTCTGGCGAGGGTTTGCCAAAGAGGTATCCTTGAGCTAAATCTGCCCCTAATTCTCTTATGATCTCAAATTCTTCCTGTTTTTCAATTCCTTCAGCCAAAGTAGTGGCACCGATGTCATGAGCTAAGTTTATTAAAGAACTTACAATGGCTCTTTTAGTTGAATCATTGTGTATATCTCTAATAAGATCCATATCTATTTTGATAATATTAGGCTTTAGACTTGCCAACATCTTTAATGAAGAATAACCAGACCCTACATCATCAAGGGCAACTTTGAAGCCCATTTCAGTATAGTAATCTAAAATACTTTTTAAATGATCAATTTTATCTATCTTACTGCTTTCGACCACTTCAAAGACTACCTTTTGGTAATCATAATTAAGCTCCTTTGCCACTTTGATTGTATCACTTAGACAAAGCTCTGGATCATATATGGATGCAGGGTTGAAATTAATGAAAATAACTTTGTCAATATTCTTGTTTTTAGCCTGTTTCAGGGCTTGCATTCTGCATTGTCTGTCGAGATTAAAAATCATTTCTGCTTTGATGGCAGCTTCAAACATATCCTTCGGAGTCATAAGGGACCCATCTGCTTTTTTGCCCC
>CALLJI010000012.1 GCA_938091475.1 uncultured Caldimicrobium sp.
GTGGTTTTCAAGACCCCTTGAAGTTTCCTTTATTTTTGGAAGGGAAGCTATTCCCACGATTATCGAACGAGCTATTGAGGGCAAGAAAGAAGGGGACTCTGTAGAAGTGATAATTCCACCTCAATCCGCCTATGGGCCTCATTTAGATTATTTGGTGAAGGAAATTGAACTAAGTTCTCTCAAACATCCAGAAAAGGTTGTTCCAGGTGAATGGTACGAAGAGGTTACCTCCTATGGTTCAAGGACCTTTTTTAAAGTTTTAGAGGTAAGGGACAATAAAGTTATTGCAGATTTTAATCATCCTGCTGCTGGTAAAAATGTTCTTATGAAGATTGAGATTTTAGAAGTACGCTCAGCCACTGCTTATGAAATAATGGCTGCTGAGCTCAGGGCCTGTGGGGGTGGCTGAAGATAGTATTTAAACTTGCGGGGCAAGTTTAAATCTCTAACCTCTATGCAATATGTTCTTGAGGTAAAGGACTTAACTGTTAAGCAAAAGGGCTCTTTCCAGCCTCTTCTCAAGGATATCTCCTTTACCTTGAAAAAGGGAGAAATTTTAGGCATTCTTGGTGAAAGTGGTTCTGGGAAATCCCTAACTGCCCTCTCCATACTTGGACTCCTCCCAAAGGAACTTTATTATGAAAAGGGTCAAATTTTATTCAATGGTATGAATCTTCTGACCCTTAAAGAGGACGAATTTGCTAAACTAAGGGGAAAGGAGATCTCAATCATCCTGCAAGATCCCTTAAGTAGTCTTAATCCGGTTTTATCCATAGAGGAACAGCTAAGTGAGATGGTTAAGTTTCATCTTGGTCTTAATGGAAAAGAAGGAAAGGAACTCATCATTAAAACCTTGCGAGAGGTAGGAGTCCCAGATCCAGAACTACGGCTTAAAAATTATCCCCATGAGCTCTCAGGCGGTTTGAGACAAAGAGTTATGATAGCTATGGGCATAGTATGCTCTCCACAAATCCTTATCGCTGATGAGCCTACTACTGCTCTTGATCTAACTATTCAACTGCAAATTATTGCACTACTGAAGAAACTTAATCAGGAGAAAGGCTTAAGCCTCATTTTCATTACCCATGATTTAGGAATTTTAAGATGGTTAGCTGAGAGAATATTAGTTTATTACAGGGGTGAAATATTAGAAATAGCCCAAACCAGAGATCTTTTTTCTAATCCTTTACATCCCTATACTAAATTACTTTTTTCATCCTATCCTGGCAAGGGGGAAAGAATTTTTTTGGCTAATACCCTAAAGGGTGATTCCTCAAATGGTTTAAGTTATTGTAGTTTCTATGAACGGTGTTTTCATCCTTGTGATAAGTCCTTGAGGGAGGCTCCGGCTTTAATGGAAGTGCAGAGTGAACATTGGGTTAGGTGTTTCCAAAGTGCTTGAAGTTCCTATTATTGCTCAATTAGAGAGGGTCTACAAGAAATATAGTGTAAAAACAAAATGGTATAAAAGAGAATCTTTTTGGGCTCTTTTGGATGTTTCAATTCAAATCGCTAAAGGAGAAGTTGTGGCTTTATTGGGAGAGAGTGGCTGTGGTAAAAGCACCTTAGGAAGACTTTTACTAAATTTGGAAAATCCTGAAAAAGGCGAAATTTACTGGTTTGGCAAAAATATAAAGACTTTAGAGAGAAAAACCTATAAATTTTTAAGATCTAAAATACAAGCCTTATTTCAGGATAATTATGCCTCTCTTAATCCTCGTTTGCAAATCAAAGAAATCTTACTTGAACCTACTCTTCTGAATAATAGATTAACTAAAAAAGAAGCTTTGGATAGGATAGTTTTTGTGCTGCACCAAGTGGGCCTAAAGGAAGAATATTTAAACTTCTATCCTCATCAATTAAGTGGTGGTCAAAGGCAAAGAGTAGCCTTAGCAAGAGTCTTACTTACAAGACCTTCTCTTATCGTGCTAGATGAACCAACTTCTGCTTTAGATATGACCTTGCAAAGTCAGATCCTAACCCTTTTGAGAGAACTCAAAGAAAAATATGAACTAAGCTATCTTTTAATTACGCATTCTTTACCAGTGGCTTTAGAGATGGCAGATACTATAGTAGTTATGTACTTAGGTAGAATAGTAGAGATTTTTAAAAGAGAACTTTTTAAAAAATTTCCCCATCATCCCTATACAGAACTTCTCCTACAGGCTTTTCCTGATCCCTTTTCTGAAATACCTCCTCATTTTGAGAAAGTAAGGGGTGAACCAGCCAGTCCTCTTAATCGTCCCTCAGGTTGTGAATTTCATCCTCGGTGTGCAGAAGCTGTAGATATATGCCAAAGAGAAACTCCCCGACTTAGAGCCCAAACTACCGGTGCCTGGGTGGCTTGTTTTAAAAGATAGTCTGGCTATTTGAAATTGAGCTTTATGCCAAAGGATTTTGTTATTTTGTAAGAGGAGGGATACGGTATGGGGAGCAACTAACGATTTTGAGGCGATTCGTAAATCGCCCCTACTACTGATGTTATTTTCTGTAGGGGCTCAGCATGCTGAGCCCAAAAATACAGAAAACTTGTAGGGGCAGCCCTTGCGGCTGCCCAAAATGCGGTTTTTAAAACCTTTGGGCTCGGCGGTGCCGTGCCCCTACGGGTTTTTCAATCATTGGGCGGGGGCAAGCCCTGCCCCTACAAATTTGAGGGCAATTCCTGAATTGCCGCTACAGGTTTAATATTTGGGCGATTCGTGAATCGCCCCTACGATTGAACCCTTTTGGGCACGACATGTCGTGCCCCTACAAAAAATTGGGCACCCGCAAGCCCAGCCCCTACGAATTTTGGGGCAATTCGTGAATTGCCCCTGCAATGTATAACCCTTCTGCTATCCTTTCTTTTTTGATATTTGGTAGTATAATAAGAAAACTACAACTTAACTTAATCATCCTAAAAAGCCTTGTATATCAAAAAATTAGAAATCTATGGTTTTAAATCATTTCCATTTAAAACAGTTATACCCTTTTCAAAGGGAATTACCGCAATAGTTGGACCAAATGGTGCTGGAAAAAGT
>CALLJI010000013.1 GCA_938091475.1 uncultured Caldimicrobium sp.
ATGCATTTACTTTTTCAGGCCAGTGCTGGAAGTGGTAAGACCTATCAGCTCTCCCTTCACTATTTAAAACTCCTAAAAACGCTTATTTCCCAAGATTCCTCTGCCCTACGAGAAATTCTTGCCACCACCTTTACAAATAAAGCGGTCTATGAAATGAAAGAGAGAATCATCTCCTTTTTAAAGGAGATAGCTAAGCAAAGTGATAGAGGAGAGAAACTTTCTGCAGAAAGCGGTTTAACTGCAGAAGAAGCGGAAAAGATCTTAGAGGAGATCTTTCTCCACTATGATTACTTAGAGATTAAAACTATTGATAGTTTCTTGCTAAAACTCTTTAGAGGTCTTGCCTATGAGTTGAACTTGCCTCCTAAATTTGTCATCAAGTCTTCCATAGAGACTTCCCACTTAGAAAAGACACTCCTTAAACTTTTTGAAAGAGCTAATAAAGAAAAAGAGGTATGGAATCTATTGGAAAGATTTACAGAATTTCTACTGACAAAAGAGAAGGTCTTAACCCTCAATTTCAAAGTCAAACTTTTAAATGAGTTAAATAGAATGATTGAGCTATCAACTTATAAAGAAGAACTTCTCCTCTATAGAAAGAGTGAGGTCTCACCCTCTGAGGATAATGTCTCCTCACTTAGGGGTTATTTTTACTTTAAACTCTGGTCTTATTTAAAGGAAGAGTTGGAAAAGGTTTTAATAGAGGCGGGTCATCTATATTTAGGGATTTGGAAGGAAAAATTAGCTTATCAAATTAAAGAGGATTTTTTGCCTTGGATTTATCTGAAATTAGGTAATTTAGAGGCATTTATTATTGATGAGTTTCAAGATACAGACAAGCTTCAGTGGAATGTTCTTACGCCTCTTGTGGAGGATCTCATAAGCCAAGGAAAAAGTCTCATTATCGCTGGAGATACAAAACAATGCCTCTATCGATGGAAAGGGGGAGATCCAGCCTTAATGAGGGAAGTAAAAGAAAAACTTAATCCCTATAATTTAAAATTAGTCTCCCTCTCCAAGAATTTTCGCAGTTGCGGAAACTTGGTCACCTTTTGTAATGAATTCTTTTCGCTTCTAAAAGAGAACTTAGAGCTAAAAAGATCCTTTATGGAAAGATTAATTTATGGCAAAAATCCTGAGGAAGAGATAGATGAAGAGCTTATAGAGGTGGCTTTTTCAGAATTTGATGAACTTTTTGCAAAGATTCATCAGAGTGCCTCTAAAAATTTAGAGGGTAAAGTTATAATTGATTTCATTGATTTAACTAAGTCGGAAAGAAAATTAAGCAATGAAATTAGACAAAGATATCTCTATCCAAAGATAGAAGAAATACTCCAAGAACTTGAAGGGAGAGGCGAGCTTGAGGATACAGCCATTTTACTTAGAGAAAATAAAGATATTTCAGAACTCTCTTCTTACTTAATCTCTAAGGGATACAAGATCTTAGGAAGCTCTCTTTTAAAACTTAAAGAATCTTCTCTCCTAAATACACTTTTGGCCTACATAAAACTTCTTTCCCACCCTGAAGATGAGATTGCTATTGCTACGGTACTTCTTGGAATTTTACAGGAAAAGGGCAGAGACATTTTAGCTCAATATCAAAAATTAAGACCCTATAAGAGTAAATCCTTTACATTAAAAGTCTATTTGGAAGAGTATGAAAAGGAAATTTGGAAGAGCACCTTTGAAATACCTTTAAATAAAGGTTTTTTTCTCAATTTATATCAATTTATACGCTATTTAGTCTATACCTTTGAATTGGAGGATAAATTTCCCGAGGAGAGACCTTTTCTAAATAGATTTTTAAGTTTTATTTTGGGTGAAATTTCTGCAGAATCTGATTATTGGAGCATCCTTTCAAATTGGGAAAGCTTATCTGAGAGAGAGGGGCTGAGTTTGCCTCAAGAAAAAGAGGCTATTCAAATTCTCACTATTCATCTCTCAAAGGGGCTTGAGTTTCAAAATGTTATTATTCCACTTAATTTTACCTTCAAATATTTCCAAAGAAAATCCTCGCTTTTCTTTACAGAAGAGGGAATTTACAGAGGTAAAAAGGAGGAACTTCCTGCTTCAGTTATTAAAATTTTTTATTTAGAAAAAATTCAACAGGTTATGGAAGTTTTCAATCTCCTCTATGTTGCCTTTACAAGAGCGATTAAAAATCTCTATATTCTTGTGCCAATGGGACCAAACTTTCTTGTTGCAGAGTTGTTTGTGAGGGCCTATGAAGTTCTCAAAGAGAGAGGCTTCCATCCCCAAAAATATAATTTTTTACAAGAAAGGCTTTTAGTTCCCTATAGTGAAATACCACCTTCAGAGCTTTGAGATAAGGATTTTTGTAAGAGATAAGAGGCACGCTACAGGATAGCGCTAATCTCTCATCTATAATGGAATCCCCAATATATAAAGCTTCCTTTGGGTTTATTTTAAAATATTCTAAGATAGATTTTAGAGCTCTTGGATCACTTTTGGGGAAGTCAAGGGCAGTGCGTATCAAATGAAAATAATTCAATAGATTAAAGTGTTTAAGGAGAGGCACGGTAGAGGTGGTGCGATTAGTACAAAGGGCAAGGAAAAACTGTGTATGGGCCCAGGAAAGGAAATCCTCTAATCCTTCCTCAACTATCATGTAATCAAAAAAATTTTCATAGGGAGTGCTTCCTGCAACCTCTTTTGCTCTCTCTCTAAGGGCTGGATAGTCTCTAAAAAGATAATCCAAACATTCAGGCAAAGAATGCATATGCACAAACTCAAGCTCCTCTTGAGTCAAGGGAGGTCTTCCAGCCTCTTTTAGAATAAAATTGTAGTATTCCTTGTTGGCCAATTTTGAGTCAAAGAGGACACCATCACAATCAAAAACCACTAATTTTAGGCAGCTTTTCATTTTATTTTTTTCGCTCAAGCAAATATTTACAAAGAAAAAGAAGGGCCTCTTTATAAGGTGAAGAAGGAAGGAGACTTAAACAATCCTTAGCTTTCTCTACAAATTTTTTTGCTTCTTTGAGGGAGTTTTCAAAGCCATTATTTTTTTGAATTAAGTAATAGGCTCTTTCAAAATCCTTTTGATCTGTGCTTTTTGACTTAAGCAGTCTATGAAGCTCCTCTCTCTCCGCAGGAGGTGCTTCTCTATAAGCCAAAATAAAGGGTAAGGTAACCTTACCTTCCATAAAATCTTTTCCTCTATCTTTGCCCGTCTCTTGGCTTATATAATCTAAGAGGTCATCTATAATTTGAAAGGCCATACCTATGTTATATCCATATTCAAAAAGGGTTTTAGCAAAGGCTTCTGAACCAGCAAGAAGGGCACCTACTTTGCAACTGCAAGCCATCAAAACTGCTGTTTTTCGAAATATCACCTCATAATAAGCTGTATCGGAAATTTCCGTATCATCTAAGTGAAGTAGCTGAAGTACCTCTCCTTCACTTAAGAGCAAAGTTGTATCTGTAATTACTTCCATAATTTCTGGATTTTTAAGGCGACTGGCTATTTTTAGGGCTTTAGCAAAGAGATAATCACCCACAAGGATGGTAGCCTGATTTCCCCAGAGATTTCTGGCAGCCTTTCTTCCCCTTCTAAATTCTGCTGAATCAACTACATCATCATGCAGAAGAGTAGCTGCGTGTAAATATTCCAACAATAAGGATACCTCATAGAGATTAACTAAAGGAGCGGAAGAAAGCGCTTTGGCAGAGAGTACACAAATTAAGGGTCTTATACGTTTTCCCCCTGCAAAGATAACATATTCGCTTACTTGGTTAATAAAGGGATGTTGGGAAATTTGCAATTTCTCTAAGACTTTTTCAATCTCTGCAATTTCCCTTTTTATGAGGGTTAGGACTTCTTCCATCATTTCTCTAAATATAGACTATCTTTGTAGACTTACAAGTAAAGGAGGTGTAGGCTTAAGTATTAAAAAAACTGTGGGCAACCCTTGGGATTTTTCGAAATAGTGCTTGAAAACTCATTTTCCCATTTGTAGAAGGAGGAGGACAACCCTCGCAGTTTCCCAAGATTGGTTTCAAAATTTTTTGGGCACGGCGGTGCCGTGCCCCTACAAAATAATCCATTTGGGCTGGGACAAGCCCTGCCCCTACAAGTTTACGGGGCAATTCGTGAATCGCCCCTACAGATGAAACATTTGGGCACGACATGTCGTGCCCCTACACTATTATGTTTTTAGTTTTAAAAAACTGTAGGGGCTCAGCATGCTGAGCCCAAAACGGTTTAAAGGTTTGAATTGGTAGGGGCAATTCAAGAATTGCCCAGAAATTCCAAAAACCGTAAGGGCAGCCCTTGCGGCTGCCCAATTATGGTTTTGAAAACCTTTCGGGCTGGGGCAAACCCAGCCCCCTACAAATAAAACCTCTGGGCACGGCGGTGCCGTGCCCCTACAAAATAATCCATTTGGGCTGGGACAAGCCCTGCCCCTACAAGTTTACGGGGCAATTCGTGAATCGCCCCAACGGATTAAACCCTTTTGGGCACGGCATGCCATGCCCCTACAAAGTAAACCTATTGGGCAAAGCATAGCGCACCCCTTATGTGACATTCCAAAATAGTAATTAGGTGTGACCTTTTAAAAGAGTAACCATTCTCAACTTGTAGGATGGATAAAGATAAGATATAATTTTCTTTGAGGTAAAATGAGAAATCAAAAATTTCCTCCTAAGGATCTCTTTGAAAAAACCTTTCTTTCTGACTTTCATATTCATTCCAAATATAGCAGAGCTAGTTCTAAAGATATGGAACCCAGAAGTATTTCTCAAATAGCCAAGCTCAAAGGCATACAATTGATGGGTACGGGCGATTTTACCCACCCTTTATATTTAAAGGAATTAGAGGAATTCCTTGAATATGAGCCTTCTTCAGGTTTTTACATCATTAAAGATGGCGAGGATTTGCCTAAATTTATCCTTTCAGCAGAAATCTCTCTTATTTTTTCGCAAAATAATCTTACCAATCGGAGAATGCATTTAATCTTACTTGCACCTAATTTTGAAGTAGTGAGAGAAATGAATTTATATTTATCAAAACTTGGCAATTTAATGGCAGATGGCAGACCTACCTTTGGAATATCTGCAGAGAGGATGGTTTTAGATCTGATAAAGATTTCTCCTGATATTCTGGTTATTCCAGCCCATGCTTGGACTCCTTGGTATTCAGTTTTTGGTGCCTTTTCTGGATTTGATTCCTTGGAAGAGGCCTTTGGCGCTGCTACCCCTTTTATTTATGCTATTGAAACAGGCTTGTCCTCTGATCCTGAAATGAACTGGAGGATCTCTAAGCTTGACAATGTTGCCTTGGTCTCCAATTCGGATTCTCACTCCCCTTGGAAAATCGGAAGAGAAGCAACCGCCTTTTATTACCCGCTAACTTATGAAAATTTCAAGGAATCCCTTCTCCGTAAAAAAATTGCCTACACTGTAGAGTTTTATCCAGAAGAGGGAAAATATCATTTAGATGGTCATAGATCCTGCAAAATTTCTTTAACCCCAAAGGAGACTATGGCTTTAGGATATAAGTGCCCAAAATGCGGTGAGCCTCTTACCATAGGTGTTTTACATAGAATAGAGAAATTAGCAGATAGACCAGAAAACTATATCCCTGAAGATGCCCCATACTCAGTTCATTTAGTGCCACTTATGGAAATTTTAGCTGAGGTCTTTGAATTAAAGCCAAATAGTAAAACTATTGAGAAACTCTATCTTCAATACATAGAAAAAGTTGGTTCTGAATTTGATATCCTTTTAAAAAAAGACATAGAAGAACTTGCCTTGGTTCTACCGGAAAAGTTAATTGAAGCCATAAAAAGGGTGAGAGAGGGAAAAGTCGTAACTATTGGAGGCTATGACGGACTTTATGGGATGGTCAAAATCTTGAATGAACTTCCAAGGGAAGAGGACTTTTTCTACAAACAAAAAAGTCTCTTTCTTTAGAGAGCTTTTTTCTTCTCCCTCAAGGGTCTTTCAATTAAATAAGGGGGGTTCACTGTTTTAGGGGGGCACACATGACTGCTATTTTGAGAAGTCACATAAGAGGTGCGGTATGCTCTGCCCAAATGATTTTGTTTGTATGGGCACGACACCCAGTGACCTAATCAGGCAACCGCAAGGGCTGCCCCTACTGTTTTAATCTTTTCGGGCAAATCGTGATTTGCCCCTACAATTTTTCTCGCAGGCTAAAGCTTGCGGCTACCATTTTTTGATTCCTTGGGCACAGCATGCTGTGCCCCTACATTTTTTCAAATCTAAAAATATTAAAAAAGTAGGGGCACGACATGTCGTGCCCAAAAGGGCGCAGGGGCGATTCACGAATCGCCCCCTAAATTCGTAGGGGCACGGCACGCCGTGCCCTATGCGGGCAACCGTAAGGGTTGCCCTCCTACGATTTTTAATTTCTTGGGCAAAGCGAGATTTGTCCTTACCATTTATAAATTTTTGGTCAAACAGTAAAAGGAGCCCCTAAATTTATTTCTTGAAGACTAAGGTCTACGGCTACCTTTTTAAAGAGGTATGGGCAATTTTCGGATACCCCTTAATTCTTGAGCACACTGTGCTGTAATCCTAAAGAGAGTATGGAGCTATTTAGGGGATCTAAATATT
>CALLJI010000014.1 GCA_938091475.1 uncultured Caldimicrobium sp.
GGAAAAGAAGGATTTTGAACAAAAGAAGCTACCTCATTAGCCACCTCTTCAGAGGGATCAACTAAAGCTATCCTCTTCCCTGCCTTTTCTCCTATCAATTTTTTAATCAAAGGATAATGAGTACAACCTAAAATCAGGGTATCAATCCCCTTCATCTTTAAAGGCAATAAATATTTTTTAACAATTCTTCTTGTCTCTGGTTTATTTAACCATCCCTCTTCTATTAGGGGAACCAAAAGAGGGGCTGGATTAGCTATAACTTTTATCTCTGGATCTACCTCACGAAAGAGTCTCTGATAGATACCACTTTCCACAGTAGTGCGCGTCCCAATGATACCAATTACTTTCTTTTTAGTAAGAGAAAGAGCCTTTTTAAAGGAAGGTGTGACTACCTCAAAAAAGGGAATATCCTTAAAAACTTCCTTTAATGTAGGCATAGCGGTGCTGGAAACGGTATGACAGGCAACTACTATCAGCTTTGCACCTTTATTCAATAGAAATTTAGTATTCTCCAGGGCGTATTTGGTTACAGTTTCTGCGCTCTTTGTACCATATGGTGTACGAGCGGTATCTCCAAAATAAATAATCTTATAATGGGATATTTTCTCTAAGAGTTCCTTAACCACAGTTAATCCACCCAGTCCTGAGTCAAAAACACCTATCATAGCTTAGCCCTTCATTCTAAAATAGTGTTCAAAACTTGCAGAAAGACTGGTTAATAAGGCAATGACTAAAAACCATTTTAAAAAATCTATCTTAGAAAAATATTTTTTACTAAAGCGATACTTTAATCCATTAATAATTATAGTGAGCCCCAGAGCATAAAGGCCTGAACCAAAAAAAATTTTTGCACTCTCAAGAAGGGTTCTTTCAATGTTTAGAGGATAGATGCGCAAACTAAAAAGAAACCAGAGAAGCCCCATTAAGAAAAAATAAGCATAGCCACTGGTTATTCTCATACCCTATTTGATTTTTAGATTTATTTTCTCTAAGGCTTTATTTTTAAAAAAGGCAGGTGTTCCCTTCCCCTCACAAACTAACCTAAGGAGAAGCTCACTATCCTTAACGATAGCTCCACAAAGCCATTTTATAGGTGTAAATTTGAATACCTCTGGACATAGAGGAGTGGTTGGTCCCATAAGAACTACCTCAGGGATCTTCTCTAAGACTGGAAAATATTGGTGTAAAGTTTTGTTAGCAAGGGTGGCTGAAGTAACTATGGCAAGCTTAAAATCTTCCCCTTTTGTTATGAACTTTTCAGGGGTTATACCTCCCTCTTTTTCTATTACATAGATGCTTTTTACCTTTCCCTCTAATTTTTTAAAAAGGGGTTGAAAATAGCCTATCATTAGGACGCTATCCTCTTTTGATAAAGGAATCTTAGAGAAAGGGTCTTCTGATAGATATTCTTTAAAGACTGCTTCTCTCCGATTGATGAGTGCATTGATCACAGATAAGGCTAAAGTTGACTCAAGGGGAATGCCTTGAAGATAACTTTTTACGATTAAATCAGCAGGCTCTTTCCAAAAGCGCATCTCCCTTGCATCACAGCAAGAATTCACCAAATCTTTATCTACATAAGCTAACCCACTTCCCCCTCTCTCTAATTCTGAAAAGGCATAAAAAAGGCTGATGACAGCCCTCTTGATCCTTTTTCCTCGTCCAAGGCTCCGGGCAACCTCAACTAAATCTTCATAAATAGCCATTTAAACCTCAGTGGAATCTAAAAATCTTTTTGAGTACAGCCTTAGCAAGCTTCTCTCTCAATTCTTTATATTTATCAAACTGTAAAAATTCTTCTAAACTTTCCATTTCACTTAGTTCCGACATAAAGGGAATTTCACAAGTTACTGGAAGTCTTGTCTCTTTTAAAAATTCATCCAAAGCTTCTTCTTTTTTAAAAAGCCCGCCCATATTTTTCACTACTCCCAAAAGAGGCACTTTTCTCTCCTTTAAAATAGAGAGGGTTCGCATAGTATCTGCAATAGAAAGTTTATGCGGAGTAGTTACCAAAAGAAATCCATCGGGTTGAAATAGCTCAATCATATTCAGAAATATATCTCCTGTGCCTGGTGGCAAATCAAGCACTAAAAAGTCTAAAGGTCCCCACAAAACGCGCTGACTAAGTTCTTGAAGAAGTTTCCCTGCCATCAAACCCCTCATAAATATGGGCTCTTTATCGGAGACAAGGAGAGATAGACTCATAACCTTTATTCCACACACTTCAACAGGCTTATACCCATAAGCATCTAAGAGAATATCTCTCCTTGGGGCACCTAAAAGTAAAAGGACATTTGGCCCGTAAAAATCAAGATCAAAAAGGCCAACGGAAAAACCTTCCTCTCTCAAAGTCAAAGAAAGCAAGAGGGAGAGGGTGGTTTTGCCTACTCCACCTTTCCCGCTTCCAACGGCAAGAATGAAGCGCACTTCCCTAAGAGGGGTATGTTTTCTGAATTGAAGTGCTCCTTTTTCTAAATCAGAAAAATTTGCCATAGCTGTCCCTGAGATCTAAAATATTTAGAGCTCTCTTAAACCAAGCACATCCAGCATATTATAGACACCAGGTGCCTTTCCTACTACCCAGAGAGCTGCTCTTATAGCACCTCTGGCAAAGGTTTCTCTTGAGCTTGCCTTATGCACAAGTTCAATTCTCTCACCCATCCCAGCAAAGAGTACCGTATGTTCTCCCACAATATCACCACCTCTGACAGTTTGAATCCCTATCTCTAAAGGGGGTCTTTCTCCTATGATGCCCTCTCTACAAAACCTAAAATTTTCTTCACTTCTTCCTAAGGCTTGAGCCACTGCTTGAGCAAGTTTTATAGCTGTCCCACTTGGTGCATCCTTTTTCATCCTGTGGTGCGCTTCAATTATTTCTATATCAAATCCTTCGCTTAGGGTTTTAGCAGTAATTTCTACTAATTTAGTTAAAAGGTTTACCCCCATACTCATATTGTAGTCCTGAACCAGGGGGAAATGATTCTTAGCAAGATGATGGATTTCTGCTAATTCTTCCTTGGAAAACCCTGTGGTTCCAATTACCATAGCCTTCCCAAAGTTGGCATTAATCTTAGCATGTTGAAGGCTGGCTTTGTGGAAGGTAAAATCTATGATCACCTCTCCCTTCTCGATAACTTTTTCCAAAGAGTCTTCAATCACAATGCCCGTCTTTTGCACACCGATTAATTCACCCAGATCTTTACCTACATTTAGGTTATCTGGTGCTTCAAAAGCTGCAACCACTTCTATCTCAGGATGTTGAGAAATCAATTGCACAATCGTTTTACCCATACGGCCCGCTGCTCCAGCCACAATGGCCTTTACTGGCATAATGACACCTCCTTTTTCTCCAAATTATAAAACTCTTCCAAGTTTTTCAGAAAAACTTCCCAAAGTTTAGGCTCTATCTCCTTTCCCTCAACCAAAGCATAAAATTCCTTAAATAAAGCCTTTTCATCTAAATCTATTGCCTCCAGAGAAAAATTTACCTCTACTTTATCTTCCTTGGAAAAATTAGATGAGTAGGTGTATTCCAGATAAAGCAAATTTGGAAAGAGAGCCTTAAGCCTTTCGTAGACATTAAAAATAGGCTTTTCATCTTCAAGTATAATCTTTGTATAAGCATTAGTTTTAGGCTGCTTCTCAATCTGAGCAAAAGTCCCTTTAAGAGTAAGGAGTTCATAGGGAGAAGTCAAGGCCATAAATTCATTTCGGATGATCCTGTTATCTCTCCATTCTATAAATCTAACTCCCCTCTCTTCAATAAAGGTCTCAAAGGAATAAGGCATAGGTGCACCAGGATAGATAAATTTTTCTTTTTTCATTTGAGGGCGATGCAGATGCCCTAAACAGGCTATGTCAAAGGATTGAAACATAGCTTCTGGTAAGAGATAATCTTCGGAAAACCCTTTTATGGAAATTTCCTCCCCACAGCTTTGGAATTGATCTAAGGCAAAGTGGGTTACTATAAAGGCAGGCCTTTTAAAAGGGATTTCTTTAAAAAGGGTCTCTAAAAGAGTTGTGTAAGTTATAGATTCTGGGATTTCAAAGGAAAGGAAGGCTCTTGCTTTCTCTAATAACTCATAGAGGGGAAGATAGGGTAAAAAATAGAAGTTTACTTCCTCTCCCCGATTATCCTTAAGGGAAAAAGGGGTAAAAAAATACTTTAAGTGGTCAATAAGATAAATTTGCGCCTGCTCTAAGAAATAGCTATGATAGGCTGTTCTTCGAGAATCGTGATTTCCAAGGATAAAAAAAGAAGGAATTTTGTAAGTAGAAAGCTCTTTCAAAAAATCTTCGTAAAAATAGAGAGTTTCCTGATCAGGAATAGGTCTATCTAAAATATCTCCTGCCACAATTAATAAGTCTGGTTTTAGGTCCTTTAAGCAGGAAAGAAATTCTCCTTGAAAAAATTCTGCTTGTTTTGACAAGAGTTTTTCTCTATAGAGAAATTTGCCCAAATGCCAGTCTGAAGATAACAATATTTTCATTTTTTATTAAAGGCTATTATAAAAAGTTCTTTACTTCCCTTTCGGGTAGCAGTTGGTCTAAAAATTTTAACATTCTCAAAGGATTTTTCAAATTCTCTTTGGACCTTTTTTAGCTCTGGACCATCAAAAATTTTTACCACCATATCGCCACCTTTTTTAAGAAAAGCTTTGGCTAAGTCCAAGGCTTTTAAGACTAATTCCACAGATCTCAGGTGATCTGAAAAGTCAATACCTGTAGTTTTAGGAGCCATATCACTGAGAATGAGATCAAACTTTTCTATTTTTAATGGCGCAAAATCTTCTGGGCTTAAGGTGAAAACATCTTTTTGGATAAAGGTAAAAAGAGTAGATTTGAACTTAACCGGTTCTATATCCACACCTACCACCTTTCCTTCCTTCCCCACAATTTCGCAAGCAAATTGTGACCAAGAGCCTGGGCTTGCTCCTAAATCCAATATTTTATAACCAGGTTTTATTAGCTTAAAGCGTTCTTGAATTTCTTTGAGTTTAAAAACAGAACGGGCTGGATACCCCTTTTCTTTAGCTAATCTTGCCCATTTATCAAACCAAGGATTTTTTTTGAAACCTTTCATAGCATAAATTTTAATCTATGGAGATTTTATTTCAAATTTTCGTTGTGTAGTTACTATTTTGAAACATCACAGTTAATTACTATTTTAAAATGTCACATAAAGGGTGCGATATGCTTTATAAAAATGGTTTTCTTTGTAGTGGCACGGCACCGCCGTGCCCAAAGAGGGCAGCCGCAAGGGCTGCCTCTACGATTTTTTTATAATTATTGGGCTCAGCATGCTGAGCCCCTACAAATTTTTATTTCTGGGCAAATCGTGATTTGCCCCTACAGTTTTTCTCGCAGGCTAAAGCCTGCGGCTACCATTATGTATTGGGTAGGGGCAATTCGTGAATTGCCACAATGGGTTTAATATGTGGGCGATTGGTGAACCGCCTCTGCCATAATAACCATTCATTTCAGAGACTTGCAATTCCTCATAAATTACTTTAAAATTACCTTGTATGCAAAACCAACCTATAGCCAAAAATCCAGTACTTCTTCAACTTCCTACAGGGCTTTATTTGGGTTTAGTCTGCTATAATCCCCTTTATGAAAACTTAAAATTTGTTTTAGAGAAAAGAGATTTTTTTGAGATGGAATGGCCTGCCCTAATGGTCTCTCAAGAGAAAGGTTTTTTTCCTATGCTGCTTGGATTACCCTATATTACAATTCAGCGTTGTCAGATCCTCTGGTATACCACCCACATTCCCTCAGACATTCTTAAACAATATCAAGCCTTTATACCCTTTTTAAGTGAGAAATCGGCTGTTCCTCCTCCCTCTCCCTCCCCTAAAAGTTCTCCCCCTAAAATTATTCCCTTCCCTACTAAAGAGAAAGGGAAAAAGGATGACTCTTAAACTTCCTGAGCATAGACCTTTAATTGCACCCTCTCTCCTCTCTGCTGACTTCTCCCAACTTCGCCATGAGATTAAGGCAGTAGAGGAGGCTGGAGCAGAGCTCTTGCATTTAGATGTGATGGACGGAGTTTTTGTGCCCAATCTTACCTTTGGTCCATTAGTTATATCCTCCCTTAGGCCTCATTCAAAATTACTTTTTGATGTGCATTTAATGATCGTCCATCCTGAAAGATATCTGAAAGCCTTTGCAGAGGCAGGAGCAGACCTCATCTGTGTTCACCTTGAAGCAACTCCACATGTGCATAGAGCCATTACTCAAATCAAAGAGCTTGGAAAATTAGCAGGGCTCTCACTTAATCCCCATACCCCTCTTGAAAACCTTGAATACCTGTTAGAAGAACTTGATTTTGTCCTTATTATGAGTGTTAACCCAGGCTTTGGTGGTCAAAAATTTATTCCCTCTGCCCTGAGAAAGATTGAAAAACTAAAAAATCTCATTCTACAAAAAAATTTGCCCACTCTCATTGAGGCAGATGGAGGTATAAACGCTGAGACTGCTTCCTCAGTAATAAAAGCAGGCGCTGATATACTTGTTGCAGGGTCTGCGATCTTCGGGAAAAAGGATTATCACCAGGCTATTTCAGAGTTAAAATCTCCCACATAAGCTTTATACTTTTTAGACCATCTCTATAAAGGCTAAAGAAAAGGACTGGCATTAAACTGTAAAAGAGGGTGCCCTTTAGGGACCATTCTAAGCTTAGCATTATGAACAAAAGCAAGATAAAGAGAGACTCCTCTTGGGCATGAAGAGGAGAGCTTTTGGCAAGGCCTTTACGAAAAAAATAAAAGGAAAGACTTAAGGGTACAACCCAAAAAAAAGCCCCTGTAAAGGGAAAAATCGCAAGAAGTGTTAAGTTATAAGTAAGGGAGAGAAGGGATTTAGCTCCTCTTAGAGGCTCTATTTTTGTTCGCATAAGGGCTCTCTTTACTCTATAAAAATAAGGCACTGCAGAGATATAACTAAATATGGCTAAAGCCCAGAGAAAATAATTTATAAACTCAAGGAACTCAATGCTTACCAGACTCAAAGCAATAGTTAAGCCAGCTAAGGACATTTGAAAAAAGGTTTTGAATCTTGCAATTTCTGCTACTCTCATAGCCTCAGGAAACCAACTTCTTAACCAGGCTACTATTATTTCTCTGCTCAAAAGCAAGGCAACTGGTGCAAAGGAAAAATAATTCAGATATACTAAGGTCAAATAAAGCACAGTGACAAAGATTTTATCTGCTACAGGGTCAAGAAGGGCCCCAATAGGGGTAATTTGTTTCCTCCGTCTGGCTAAAAGACCATCTAAATAATCTGTAACACCAAGAAGGGAGCCTAATCCAAGTGAGCAAAGTTTGGCTATGTATCCTTCTAAAAATAAAAGGGCAACTGGAAGAGGAAGAAGAAAAATTCTAAGAAGGGTAATTCGATTGGGATTGATTTTACTTAAAAATCCCTCCTCTGACTCCTTACCTCTAACTGCCTCTATTTTTTTAATTTCAAATCCTGGATAGCCTTCAGACATCTTCTAAGCTCCATTAATCCCTCTTTCTCAATAGGCTTATCTCTATAATAATACTGAGAATAAATTTTTACAAACTCAAGACTTTTCTCCTTAAGTTCCCCTTCTTGAATTCTCTCAACTAATTCAAAAAGACCTTCGCTCTCCTTTCTCACATAACCTCTGCGCTCTAAATATTTTAAAAATTCCTTCAGCACTCTCTTTTCCGGACTTAGGAAAAACAATTTTCGCTCCTTTAATAGCCATATAACAGCAAGGAATAGGATCAAGAAAAGGAGAAAAACCAAGCCAAGTTTTATTTCAGGGGGCAACTTGAGACGAAAAATTTCTCTGCTCTCAAAATATTTCTTCTTCTCTCTAAGGGTAAGAGCTTTTTTAAGAGTAAAGAAAAGTCTTTTCTGTTTGTCTAAATCATAATCTACAATAAACTTTGTATAGTAAAAATCAACCGTATCCCAAAGGAGTTTTAATTTTCCAAAAATAGTTTCTTCTGCTTGTAAGAGGATGAGAGAAGAAGTAGGGGTTGGGTCAATTACTTTCCAAGTGCCTCCTATCCAAGCTTCCACCCAGGAATGGGCAAAATCCTGTCTCACTAAATAATATTTCCCCCTTTCTTGATAAAGAGCTCCTCTATATCCTCCTATCACCCTTGCTGGAATTCCGTTTAATCTAAGAAGTAAGGCAGTAGCTGTAGCAAAATATTCACAGTTTCCCCTTTTTGCTTTGAAGAGAAATTCATCCAGTGAATTTTCTCCAAGGGGAAGTCCTCTCAGGGTATATCTGAATCTTTCTCTCTGAAAGTAACTTAATATATTCTCTAAGGTTTCTTCAGGTGAATTGCCTTTTAATTTTTTAGCAAGTTCTTTGATAGCTGGGCTAAGTCTTGGGGTTTGGAGGTAAAATTTTTTCTTCCTCTCCGAAAGCTCCTCCTCTATAGTCCAAGGCTTATCTCTTTGTAGATAAAGGGCATACTTAGAAGGAGCTCCCTCTACCTCCCTCCACCTTAAAACTTCATCCACAAATCTTTCTATTTCTCTGTTTTCCTTAACTGTTACAAGTTCATAGAGAGAGGGTAAATAGCCCTCCAAGTCCCTTGCAAGATATACTGCTCCCCAAATCCCCTTTCTTCTACGATAGGGTTTACTCTCCCATCCCTTAATTTCAAACTCTCTTCTACTCCAGAGAGATCCATCAAAGGTATCAAAAACGATTACTCGAAAGTAAAGCCTCTCTGGTGGAAAAATCTTTCCTCCCTCAAAGGTAACTCTAAAGACAATTTCACTACTTTCTTGGATCTCAGAAAATGCCCCAAGTCTTATGTTTTCAGTAAAGCCTGTGGTTGCCTTTGCCTTAGCTCTCCCTATGTCAAATAAAGGTTTCTGCATCCTGGGCAAGGCAATAAAAAAAAGGCTCCCCAAAAGTAAAGTTGCCCCAAAAAGATAAAGCCAATTTCGCGTTAAACTCCCCACCTCTTGAAAGGTTATTTTTTTTGTCTCACCTTCCTCCAGATAGAGGTGCAAAAAGAGGGCATAACCTATATAAAAAAGCTGAAAGAAAAGAAGGATAAAAAACCAGAGAGCAGTATGGTAAAAGCTTGCTCCTGCTAAAAGAAGCATTTCTAAAAGATAGATTTGAAAGGCATCTCTTAGTTTCTTTTTTTTCTAAAAGTTTAAGGCTTAAGAGCAAGAGTAATGTCTGAAGAGATCTTTCTAAAAAATTGGCTAAATCTACCGTTAGAAAAAAGAGAATTATGAAAGCAACTCCCGCTAAATTAATGAACCAGCGAGGCAAAAAATAATTTTTATGATCAAGAAGTAAGGCACTTAATATCAAAAAAAGAGAGAGAAAATAAAAATAAGGCGAAAGGATACTATGAATAGCTATTAAGGGTGGGATCACACTCAAGAAAATTAAAATTCTTTCCAAGTTTTCCTTAAGTAATAGCTTCCTTTCCTTCATATAAAGAGAGAGCGGTAAGTAATTTTAATTTATGAGCTTCTCCCCTCTGAGGAGAATAACTAACATTTCCCAGTTTTAAACCCACTGCTTCACCTTTAAGTATTGCTTTCAAAATAAGAAAGGTTGCGCAGCTTATTTTATCTTCAAGCCCTACTATAGGGAGTTTATCGAGATCTATAAGGAGAAGAGGGCTTTGCCCCTCCAAATAAACCTTTCTCTTTAGCTCTTCCCATTTAGCCCATGCCTTCCAATAGATGAGTTTTTTGGGGATGCCTGCAAGGTAATCAGAGATGCTATAAAATTCCTCTGAACCCAAGACCAGACCACCGCTCTGTCCCTCTTTCCTCTCCCTTTTTTCCCTCTCAGAAAAATAACAACTCTTGGGTTCTGGAAATACTATAAATCTTTGCTCCACTTGGATGGTCTTTTTCCTCTCAAAGAGGGCCATAGGAAAAGGAGAAGAAAGCTCTATCTCTTTTATGACATAAAGCCCTCTTTTTCGGGGAGTAAAGGCAAAGGATGCCTCTATCTCTCTATAAAAATAGGGAATTTTAATAAAGATCTCCTCAAGATCTTCCTTTCTTTCAAAGGAAATCTTTATTCTGTATAAAAATCCCCAACCCAAAGACTTTCTGCACTTTATCTTGAAGATGCTTCTTCTTCCTGCATAGGCCTCCGAGGGAGGATAAATTTCTATTTTTAAACTAGCAAGATTAAGTCTTGCAAATAATCCAGAAAGCCACATAAAACTTAATAATAGAGAAAGCAAAAAATAGAGAAAATTATTTCCAGTATTGACAGCGGAGACCCCAAGGAAAATGGTAAGGCCAGTATAGATAAAACCAGCTTTAGTGATTTTTAAAGAACTTTGAAAGAGCTGCATCTAAAATTCATTTTTTTTAAAATTTATCATCTATATTCCCTTCTCTAATCACTGGGCACCCTAAGTATTTGAGTTAGCCCTTGCAGCTGCCCCATTAGGGCACGGCGTGCCGTGCCCCTACGAAACAATTCTGGCAGGGGCAACCCAGCCCCTACAAATTTTGGGGGCAATTCTTGAATTGCCCCTATCTTCTTTCCCTTCTCTAATCAATGGGCACCTTAAGCTGATTTAAAATCTCTTCAACTAAGCTTTCTCTCTCCGAATGATATTCCTCTTTAAAAATCAAACGATGGGTAATTACATATGGCGCTAATTCTTTAATATCCTCTGGTATGAGATAATCTCTTTTTTCTAAAAAAGCTTTGGCTTTAGCTGCTTGTAGAAGATTAAGAGCGCCTCTCGTGGAAAGTCCAATCAAAACATAAGGACTTTCCCTCGTTGCTGTTACTAAATCTAAAAGATAGTCCAAAATCCTTTCAGAGACTCGAACTTCTTTTACCTTCTCTTGAAGTCTTATAATTTCCTCTGGACTAAAGATAGGCTGAATCTCTCTTAATTCCTCTTTTAAACTACCTCTTCTAAGGATCTCCTTCTCCACCTGTCTTTCAGGATAACCTATGGAAATTTTCATTAGAAATCTATCTAATTGTGCTTCAGGAAGAAAAAAGGTTCCATAGAGTTCTATGGGATTTTGGGTGGCCATAAGAAAGAAGGGCGTAGGAAGTGGATAGGTTGTGCCATCTACAGTTACCTGCCCCTCCTCCATTGGCTCAAGTAGAGCACTCTGCGTTTTAGGGCTCATCCTGTTTATTTCATCTATCAAGACTAAATGGTTAAA
>CALLJI010000015.1 GCA_938091475.1 uncultured Caldimicrobium sp.
AGGGCTCATTGGTTTCTTTGTAGGGCAGGTAATGAAGAAAACCCAAGGCAAGGCCAATCCCAAAGTAGTGAATAAAATCTTTATGGAACTTTTGGAGTCTTAATTGAAAAGGGAAATCCCCTTTGAGCCTAAGAAAACAGATGTTATAAAGGCCTTTTATTGGACTAATACTTCCCTCTATCTTTTGGATCAAAGAAAACTTCCCCATAAAGAAGTTTATTTCAAAGCAGACACTTTAGAGAAGGTAAGAGAGTCTATTCAGAAGATGCTAATTAGAGGAGCTCCAGCTATTGGTATTGTAGGAGCAATTGGTTTCTATATTGGAATGAAAGCTTTAGACAAAAAGATAAAATTTCCACTTCCTACTAAAAAGGTGATAACTTACATAAGAAAGATAGCTTATAGGCTTGCTACGGCAAGGCCAACAGCTGTAAACTTAAGCTGGGCCTTAGAGAGAATGCAAAGGGTAGGAGAGGCCTTTTTAGCTAATACTGAAATTCTTTCTAAGGAGGCTTGGGAACAGCTCCTTGAGTTTTTTAAAAAGGAAGCTCTCACTATTTGGGAAGAAGATCTTGAAGCTAATCTTAGGATGGGAGAACTTGGAGCAGGTCTTTTACCTGAGGGAGGTATTCTAACTCATTGTAATACAGGTGCCTTAGCCACAGGTGGTTATGGCACTGCCTTGGGTGTGATTAGAAAAGCTTATGCATTGGGCAAAAAAATCTTTGTCTTAGTGGATGAAACCCGACCCTTTCTTCAGGGAGCTCGACTCACCGCTTGGGAGTTGTCTAAATTAAAAATTCCTTATAAAATTATAACAGATAATTCTGCTGGTTTTTTAATGCAAAGGGGCATAGTTAAAGCTGTGATAGTTGGCGCAGATAGAATTGCTAAAAATGGAGACACTGCTAATAAAATTGGCACTTATACTCTCTCTGTGCTTGCAAAGGTTCATCATATTCCCTTTTTTGTATGTGCCCCAACTTCAACCTTTGATCTGAGTATATCAAGTGGTGAAGAAATACCTATTGAAGAGAGAGAGCCAAGAGAAGTTCTTTCTTGCCAGAATAAACTCATTGCCCCGAAAAAAGCCCAAGCTATAAATTTTGTTTTTGATATTACCCCAGCAGAAAATATTACTGCTATCATTACCGAAAGGGGTATTATTTATCCTCCCTTTGAAGAAAATATCCCAAGAGTGATAAAAGATGGCAAAAATTAAAAATTTGCCAGAAAATACCCTTGAACGCCTTATCATCTATTTCAAAGTTTTAGATCTGCTTGAAAAAAATAAAATAGAGGCCATAAGTTCTGAAGAGTTAGCCAAGAGGTGTGGAATTAATCCGGCTCAACTGAGAAAAGATCTAAGTTTTGTAGGTAACTTGGGTACAAAAGGAGTAGGCTATAGTGTCAAATCTCTAAAATATAATTTAAAAAAATTTTTAGGTATTACCCAGGAGTGGAATTTAATCTTGGGAGGAATTACCCCCCTCGCAGAATACCTCTTACAAAACAAGGCTCTCTCTAAAGCAGGGTTTTATTTTATGGCTGCCTTTGATAGGAAAGAAGCAAATATTGGCAAAATAATAAATGGAGTTTCTGTTTATAGTTTGGATCAGTTAGATTATGTATTTAAAGCTGTAAAAGTAGATATTGGGGTCATCACCGAGGAAGAAACTCCTGAAATTTATTTAGAAGCCTTTTTAAAACACAATCTCAAGGCCATACTTAATTTAAGCTCTGTACCTTTCTTTGTTGAAGATGATAAGATCCAAATTGAGAATTTCTCCTTTGAGATGTCCCTAACCAAACTTTCCTTTTTCTTAAAACATCTGGCTTAAAACCCTATGGAAATAAAAATTTGGAAAAAGGACCCTAAGGCTAAACTTCCAGAGAGAAGCACAGAGGGATCAGTGGGTTATGATCTCTTTGCTTTAGAGGAAACGGAGATTGAACCCTTAGAGTTAAAATTAGTGAGAACTGGCTTAGTGATTAAGAGTGAACCACCCTATGCCCTTTTTATATTTCCCCGCTCTTCCCTTTTTAAAAAAAAGAAGCTTATTATGCCAAACTCTGCAGGTATTATAGATTTTGATTATTGCGGGCAAGAAGATGAGGTAAAGGTCCCTTTGCTCAATTTAGGACAGGAGAAAGTACTCATTAAGGCTTATGAAAAAATTGCTCAGGCGGTCTTCCTTTATGTAGCCTTTCCCAAAATAAGAGAAATCACTCAAGAAGAGCTTCCTCAAAGCTCAAGAGGTGGATTTGGCTCAACAGGAGGTTATAAATGACCTTGGAAGAATTAAGGGAAAAGCAAAAAAGCTTGATTAGGGTAGTCTCTGAAAATTTTGATAGATCAGCTCTTTCTGTCTTTCTTCCCTTCAGCTATTTAGGAGCTCGTATCTGTTATGCAGAGTCTCACCCACTTTTGCTCTTTGAAGAGGAAAAATTTAAAGACATAGAGCGCTTCAAAAGCTTTCTCTTACACCTAAAAAAAGCCGGACACTTTAGCATCTTTGCCCACACTCCCATCTTTGTTAAGACCTCTTCTTCTTCCCTTGAAGTTAAATTCGCTTTGGCGAGTAATTATTTCAAAGTTTTCTTTGATGATGCATATGCCCTCTTTAATCTAAGACATCTTGCAGAAAATCTTCCAGATAACGATTTTTTACATCTAATTAATATAGAGCCTGCTTTGGAAAAAATTGAAGTGCTCTCTTTCAGAAATTACAAATTGATTTATGAAGGAGATTTAAAGGGGATAGATCCCGCTCTTTTCAAAGAAGAAAACACCCTTTTTGCCACTCCAGAAGTCATTCTCCTTAGATCTAAAGAAAATTTTCCCTTTTCTTGGTTAGGGGTTATTACGCACAATTTTTCCCGCATTTTTAGTCATCAATTTGTGAGACATACCTGGTTAAATTTTAATCAAAGATCTCATAGGTACACCAAGGTAGACAAATTTGTTATACCCCCTGTTTTTAAAGAGAGGGAGATAGCTCTCTATAAAGAGATGATCGAAAAGAGTATGAAGGTCTATAGCGAACTTTCTTTGAACATCAAGCGGGAAAGTGCGCGATTTATTGTTCCACAGGGAGTGGCAACCACAGTGCTTGCTACCGCTCCTCTTTTGGTATGGAAAGACTTTGTAGAAAAAAGAATCATTCCTCAGGCTCAGGACGAGATAAGAGCCCTTGCCAAACTTTTAAAGGAGGTATTATTTTAGTTTTTAGACGAAAGAAGGGCTTGTAGCTCAGCGGAGAGAGCACTGGCCTCCGGAGCCAGGGGTCGGGGGTTCAAATCCCCCCAAGCCCGTAAATTCACCTTTAAAGTTCTACTTCCTCTTCGGTATATTTGGCTACTAAATCACCTACTTCTTGAGTGGTATATCCCATTTTTCCAGCAGAGAGGCTTTTTAAATGATCTCTACAGACTTTGATGACAGCCTTCTCTATAGCCTGAGCAGCCTCACTCATAGCCTTATCCTGAAATTTATCTCCCAGCCACTCAAGCATCATCATACCAGCGCAAATGGCTGCCAGGGGATTGATCACATTTTTTCCAGTATACTTAGGCGCTGATCCTCCAATGGGTTCAAACATAGAAACTCCCTGAGGATTGATATTTCCACCAGCGGCTATTCCCATTCCACCTTGGATCATAGCACCTAAATCCGTAATGATGTCTCCAAACATATTATCTGTTACAATCACATCAAACCATTCAGGATTTTTCACAAACCACATACAAGTGGCATCCACATGGGCATAGTCCTTTTCTATATCGGGATACTCATTTCCAACCTCTTGAAAAACTCTCCACCAAAGGTCCCAGGCATAGGTAAGCACATTGGTTTTTCCAACTAAAGTAACCTTTTTCTTTTTATTTCTCTTTCTGCAATATTCAAAGGCAAATCTAATACAGCGCTCAACTCCCATACGGGTATTTATAGACTCTTGAATAGCTACCTCATAAGGCGTGCCTTTTCTAAGGAAACCACCTCCTCCAGCATAGAGCCCTTCTGTATTTTCTCTAACTACAACAAAATCTATATCCTCTGGCCCTTTGTCTTTAATAGGAGTCCAAACCCCGGGATAAAGTTTAACAGGTCTTAAATTCACATATTGCTCTAATTCAAAACGAATTCTCAAAAGAATATCCTTCTCAAGGATGCCTGGTTTAACCTCTGGGTGACCAATGGCACCAAGATAAATAGCATCAAATTTTTTGAGCTCTTCAATTCCA
>CALLJI010000016.1 GCA_938091475.1 uncultured Caldimicrobium sp.
GGACTTCCCAAAAGAGGCTTTAAACCTTTAAGGGTATTTCTTACCTCATCACCTTGAGTAAGGACTTTTTCTAAGGCTGAGGCTAATTCAGTGGGAGAGCTTTTGTCCTGTAAGATTTCTGGATAGACCTCTTTGCCCAAAATTAAGTTAGGAAGGCTAATAAAGGGCACCTTTACCAAACTCTTGGCAATATAATACATCCAAGGGGGAAGACTATAAGTCACAACTGCTGGTGTTTCCAAAAGTGCAGCCTCCAAAGTTATCGTGCCTGAAGCAAGAAGGGCAACTTGAGAATATTTTAAAATCTCATAGGGCATATTTTCTACCAAAAGCATCTCTCTTTTTGCCTTCTCCCACAAAGGAGAATCCTTTAGCCCTGGTGCTCTCACAAGGATCCCTACACTCTCTGGAATTTTTTTCTTCAAGGTTTGATAGACTTTAAGAAAAAGGGGGAGATGGCGGGCAACTTCTCCCTCTCTACTTCCAGGAAAAAAACCTATAAGCAGGTTTTGTGGTGTAATTCCATAGATTTCATAGAAAAGTTCCTTCGTAAGATGGACCTTTATAATATCTACCGCAGGATGCCCAAAATATTTAACAGGTATATCATAACTTTTAAAAAATTCCTCTTCAAAGGGTAAAATTACTAATAAGAGATCTACACATTTTTTGATAATTTTTACTCTATTTCTATGCCATGCCCATACCTGAGGCGCCACATAATAAATTACAGGGTAATGAAGAGACTTAGCAAGTTTAGCAACTTTTAGATTGAAGCCAGGAAAATCAACTAAAATTACCAAATCAACCCTTTTTTTCCTTAGTAAATCTTCAATTTTTCTATAGATAAAGAAATATTTTTTAAGCTCTGAGGGTTTAGGAAGACCCACTAAGGAGAGAGCCTCAGCCGAGAAAAGCACTTCAGCCTCTGTTCCTCTAAGTTTGGGTCCGCCGATTCCGATAAAATGAAAGGAAGGATTGATTTCCCTTATCCTCTTCACCAAGAGAGAAGCATATAGATCTCCTGAAATTTCTCCGGTTATAATAAGAGCCTTCATAAATTAGGGTAAAGTTAGGTTTCTCAAATTTTTTTCTACCTCTTCTTTAATAGTAAAAGCAAGCTTTAAGGCAGAGAGAGCCTCTTTTCCTGATGGTGAAACCTCTTTTTTTTCAAGAATAGCCTTCAAAAAAGCTTTTAATTCCTCCTTCAAAGGATCGTCTTCAGAGAATTTTTCTTGTTTTACAGAGAAATCTTTTTGCCTCTTTTTGGGCTTTATTTCTAAGAGCGTCTTTTCAAGGGTATCTACACTATGATAGACTCCCTTTTCAAAGACACGAAATTTTCTTTGACGGGTGAGGGAGACACGGCTGGAAGTGAGATTACAGGTAGTCCCATCCTTAAAGACTATTCTTGCGTTTACTATATCTGGTTTGGCTGTAAAAAGAGGGGCTCCTACTGCGTGGATAAAGTCTATTTCCTCCCCTTTTTTCAAAAGCAAGACCAAATCAAGATCATGAATCATTAGATCCAATATTACATCAATATCTAAATTCCTCTCCACAAAGGAATTTAGTCTATGAGCCTCTATAAAAAGAGGTTTTTTCACTTTTTTAAGAAGTTTCTGCACCGCACTTTGAAAACGCTCTATATAACCTACTTGAAAGGGAAGACCTTTTCTTTCCGCTATTTGCACCAATTCTTCTGCCTCGCCTAAATGGTGAGCTATGGGTTTTTCTAAAAAAAGAGCTTTTCCTGCAAGAAGGATCTCTTTAGCAATCTTGAAATGAGTAACTGTCGGAGTGGCAACTATAAATGCAGAAGCCTCATTTAAAACCTCTTTCAAAGTTTGAGCTACTTTAACTTGTTTTCCGTACCTATTCCAGAGGTATTTTTTTACCTCCTTTAATCTCTCTTTATTTATATCAACTATAGCTCTCAAATCAGCCTGAGGAAGTTCACAGAGTTTTTCAGCATGTAATCTTCCTAAGTGTCCCACACCAATTAGGGCTACTTCAATCTTTTTTCCCATAACTTTATTTTACACCCACAATAGAAATTTTATATCTATTAGCCAGTTCTATGGCCTTTTCTCTTTGCAGAAAAAAGGTTTTATAAGCTTCCAAGGCTAAGACCTTGGCTTGAGCTTTCACTAAGGTTTCAACCGTTTTTAATCCTACTACTGGTAAATCTAATCTTATGTCTTGATTGGGTTTGGCTACTTTCACTACGATGGCGTTTGTCCTTAATTTCCCAGCTCTCAAGATGGTGGCATCCGTTCCTTCCATCGCCTCAACTGCTACCGTCATCTTATCTTTTACCACTACACATTGTCCAATATCAAGCTCTCCAATGGCTTTTCCAAGCTTCATACCATAAGAGATGTCCTCCCATTCTTTGGCTGAGGGAGTTCTCTCAGTATAAACTTCTTCTTTTACTAAATAATTTTGTAAAAATTCTGCAGGTCCTCTTATAGTAAAGCCCTCTTTTTCCAGTTCCTCTGCTATGGCCCTAAGAAGTGTATTATCCTCTCTATTACTCAATCTTTGCCACAGTTCTAGAGCCCTTTTGTCTGGAAGATTAAATCTTAAAGCCAAACTTTTTTCAATTTTTCCTAAAAAAATTAATTCCCTTATGCCCTCTCCCTTTAATAAATGGATTAGTTTCTCTAACTGACCAATATATATCTGATAGACTTTATCTACAAGGTTTTGCAAATTTTTCTTTTGGCCACCTGAAAAAGTAATGGCAACTACAGAGTAATTTAGGTTCTTTAAATTTTTTGCTAAAAGCAGGGGAAACTCACCTTCACCTGCAATGAGACCTATTTTATTAGAAAGAGGCTCTTGATCTGAATTAGCCATCTTCACTTTCAAAGGGTTTGCGTCTCATAAGGCCTTGTGAAGAGGGATGTTCTAAAAATTCAATTAATTTAGCCACAAGAGGGTCATCTCCAAAAATATCTTTAAGTTCTTGAATCACTTCTTTCATAGTGGAGGGTCCATCCAAAAAGATTCCTAAGGCCTGAGAAATCTTTCGTATGTCTTCTTTTTTCATCCCAGCGCGTCTTAAACCCACTAAATTTAGCCCCTGAATTTTAGCTGGTATTCCAAAAACTTTTACATAGGGGGGCACATCTTTATCCACACCACTCATTCCGCCAATGAAGGCATAACTTCCTATTCTACAAAATTGATGAGCGGCCGAAAAACCACCAAACACAACAAAATTGTGAACCTTTACATGCCCTCCAAGGGTAGCATTATTAGACATTATTACATAATCTCCTACCTGACAATCATGAGCTATATGCACATAACTCATTAGCATACAGTTATTTCCTATTTTTGTAATGCCCAAGTCCTTAGGCGTGCCCCTGTGAATGGTAACAAATTCTCTAATCACATTGTTATCTCCTATTTCCACATAGGTTTCCTCTCCTTTGTAGGCTAAGTGCTGGGGAGGAGTCCCAATCACAGCGAAAGGGCCAATTTGATTATATTTTCCTATTTTCGTATGACTCTCTATATAAGAATTTGCCTTGATGATAGTGCCCTTTTCAATCGAAACCTTAGGACCTATATATACATTAGGTCCAATCTCTACTTCATCTTCTAATTCCGCTTTTTTGTCAATTATAGCACTAGGATGAATTTTAAGCATTTTTTACCTCTATCATAGCAGCAATGATTTCAGCTTGAGCTACTATTTTTTCCTCAACCTTGGCTGTAACAGTAGTTCTGAAAATATGTCCCTTCTTCTTGAATTTTTCTGCCTCAATCACTAAGGTATCTCCCGGATAGACAGGATTTTTAAACCGTACATTTTCAAGCCCAGCTAAAACAAAGAGTTTTTCCTTACACTCAGGCACAAACTTTTTTAAATAGAGGGCTCCAGTTTGTGCCATAGCTTCTAAAATTAATACACCGGGCATTATGGGGTTGCCTGGAAAATGTCCCTGAAAAAAAAATTCATTATGAGTCACCTGCTTTATGGCCTTGATGTATTCTCTCTCTTCATCCACTTCAATTACTTTATCTACCATTAAAAAAGGATATCTATGTGGTAGAAGTTCTAAAATCTCTTTAGCGGAGATCCCCTTATTATCCTGCATAAGTCATCCTCCCATTTATAAAAAAAAAGCTTTTATTTTAATTTTGAAAACTTTTATTTTTTTCATTTCATATTATCATAAAAGAAAAATCCTTACAAGGGAAGGAGAATGGACAAGGCCTATCAAGATTTATTGAATTTGATTCAAGAGGAATTTCCTTTGGAAGAAAAGCCCTTTGAGAGCTTAGCGAAAAGATTAGGCTTAACGGAAGAGGAAGTTTTGAACTTTTTAAAAGAATTAAAAGAAAAGGGGGTCTTAAGACACATTGGCGCAAGCCCTGATTCTCTTAGATTAGGTCATTTTACCTGTTTATGTGCCTGCTCCTTATCTGAAGAAAAGTTAAAAATCGCAGAGGAAATTGCCAAGGCGCAAGAAGTGACCCATGCCTATCTTCGAGAACATTTTTTAAATTTTTGGTTTACCCTGGTTCTTCCTTCCCCAAACCATTTAGAACCCTATTTAAAAGCTTTAGAGGCGAAGTATCAGATTGAGATTAAAGCCTTTCCAGCCATAAAAAAATTTAAGGTCAAAGCGGTTTTTACCCTGGAAAGTTAATATTTATATTGTTATGTAATTTTAACAAAGTGTTGAATTTTTGAAATTGAGAATTAAATACTAAAGTAATAGATTTTATAAAGTTTTGGAGAATGAAGATGAAATTTTTGGAAAAAGCTCCAGAAGCGGATCTCTCAGTGGATATAGTTCATTTGATGTGCCCTATCCATTTACTTGAATTAAATGAATCTATCAAGCAAATAGAGATTGGGCAGATCTTGGAGCTGGTTACAGATTATGATAATGCCTTGGAGGATGTGCCAAGGTGGTGCGAGATCTTTGGACAGGAGTTTGTGGGAGTAATAGATAATGGAGATGTTTATAAACTTTATATTAGGAGGCTAAAATGAGAAAAGTCTATTTGGATCATATGGCTACAACACCCTGCGATCCAAAGGTGGTAGAGGCAATGTTACCTTTTTTTACTGAAAACTTTGGCAATGCTTTAAGTTCCTATGACTTAGGGGTAAAAGCAAGAGAAGCAGTGGAGGAGGCAAGAGCAAGAGTGGC
>CALLJI010000017.1 GCA_938091475.1 uncultured Caldimicrobium sp.
ATATTAGTGTAATAGACAAATACTATCAAGGTAAGGCAACAAATGTTAGTTTTGCCTATGAGACAGAAAAATCTCGCTTAATGATAAATAAATGGGTAGAAGAGCAGACGAATGATAAAATCATAGAGTTAATAAAACGAGGTATGGTGGATAGGCTGACCAAATTAGTAATTACAAATGCTATATATTTCAAAGGCAACTGGCAGATCCAATTTGATAAAGATCAAACAAAGGAAGAAGATTTTAAAATTACCCCGGAGAAGAGGGAAAAAGTTCCAATGATGAGAATAAAGGGAGTAGCTATTCCTGAATTCAATTACGCAGAAACAGAGGACCTTCAGATTCTTGAGCTCCCTTACGAAGGTAATGAGCTATCAATGTTAGTATTACTACCAAAGGGCAGTTTACAAAATGTGGAAAAGACACTCAATTATGAGAGGTTTAGCGCTGTAAGAAAAAGATTAGTAAAACAACCTGTTGAAGTCTATATGCCGAAGTTTAAGTTTGAGAAGGAATATTTTTTAAATGAGATGCTTATAGCTATGGGAATGCCCAGTGCTTTCGGAGATGCAGATTTTTCAGGCTTAGACGGTAGTAGAATGCTCTACATTACTGCTGTAGTTCATAAGGCATTTGTAGATGTAAATGAGGAGGGGACAGAGGCTGCAGCAGCAACTGCTGTGATTTTTGCACCTAAATCTATCGGAGTTGAAAAAACACCCGTTATCTTTCGCGCAGACCATCCCTTTATATTTGTGATACAACATAAAAAAACTGATGCTATACTATTTATAGGTAGGGTTTATAATCCAAAAGGGAAATAAGGGTTATAGATGTATGGATATTTAAATGGTAATTATGATGAAAAAACTCCCTTTACTGGAGGTGTGGAAATATGAGGAAAAGATTGCCCTTGTTCCTAATATGTTTTTTCTCCTCTCTTACCTCTTTCTCTCCATTATACGCCTTTTATATTCCTGAACCTAATATGGTAATCGAAAATATTCCTCAACCAAATATGGCAATTGACTGTTATGAAACTTTAGAGACTTGGGAAATAGATCCCAGAATGAGAAGTTTTTTGAACACGCACAAATGTAAGTGCCCTTCCCCTAATGCAAGACCGGTTTGCGAACCTATAAGCAGTGGTTCAAGTCCTGAAGTTCCTCAGCATCAGCAATCACAGAAGGAGAGAGAAACAATAAGCCAACAGCAAGAACTGGCAAGAAGGGAGGAAGAGGCAAGAAGGCAGCAGGAGGAGATGAAAAGACAAGCATTTGAAGCATGGCAGAGAGCACAAAGAGAATTAGAAGCAGAAAGGTTAAGGCAAGAGGCTCAGAGAAGAGAGGCAGGTCAGCAGATACTTGCCCAGAGCCGTATTAGTGAAGATTTAAAGTTGGAACCTTCACTTTTTGGCAGTACACAGGTAAAACTTGATACAATATCTATTTCAGCCCTCTCAAGCTATCCTGCTCCCTCCAGTGTGATTGATAGAGCAAGATGTGCTGTTTATTTCTCAGATCTTGCGAAGAAGACGAAAGATCCAGAAGGTGCAAAGTTTTTAAGTCTTCAAGCAGAAAAAGTTATGCAAGGCGCACCTACAGATTATCCATGCCAGCTTGAAAAAATACCTGATGTCCCTATGCCTCAGGAGTCTTATGCAAAAAAGGAAGAGATAGAAGCACTTATGAATACCTATCAAGCCAAGATTTTGGAATTTGATGAAATCCTGTCAAAGGTAAACGAGATAAGAAAGCAGGTATTAAGTGCTGAAGACAAGTTTAAAGAAGCAGATGTAAAAATTAAAGAACTTCAAACAAGGTCAACTACGCCGAGTAATCAAGAGGAAAAGGCTAAACTTGATGACCTTCTTGCACAGGCTTTAGCTTTAAAAGAGGAGGCAGAAAGGGAATTAAAGAGAGCTAAGGAAAATGAGCAAAAGCTTCTTGAAATGGCCAAGCAAAAGGCGGATGAAATCAACGCTATAAATGAACAGATATCTACATTGAAGCAAGGGAATAACTATATTCATAAGGAGTAAGGGAGAAATGAAGATCCTGAGATTTGTTTTTGGAGTTGTTTTAGTAGTAAGCGTTTTTGTTTTGTCAGGGTGTGCTTCCACTATAACAGCAAAGCCTGGTGGAGAAACTGGAATTCCTTATTATCTTCCAAAACCGTATCTCTTAATAACAAAGAATTTAATCCCGCTTACAGAGAAAGTCACAGAAAAGAAAGATGATAAAGGTAACACAATAGCTATTGAGCGTAATGTAGTACCTGTTTCAATAAATAATAATACACAAGGAGATTCTTATTGTTCTCAAGTTATTTATTTGCCTGATCTTACTCAAAAATATTTTTTAGAAATTTTATCTCGGTCTGGAGAAGTAAAAACAAATATAACATTGATTGACAGCTGGAAGTTTGTGGGTCTAAACCTTGACGCCAATGCAAAAACTTCTGATATCATTAAGGCCTTCGGTGAAGTGATTCCTAAACTGCCGCCATTTACAAAAGGGACAGCAGTTCCAGAAGAACAAGAAGGGAAAAAGGCAGGTTTATGGTTATATGAAATCAAAGTTGAGAATGGACAACTGAAATATGAATTGGTCATACAATGGCCACCACAAACTGAAAAATGTATAACAATATACGGAGGATACTATGAAAGAATTAAAATTTAGATTTATTATATTATTCCTTGTGATTATGGCGTTATTTTCTGGGCGTACATACGCCAATGTATACAAGCCAGGATGGGATTATTACCGTCGTGGTGACATAGAAAAGGCTGTACAATATTTTCAAACAGGGGAAGGAAAGTGTGAACGCTGCCTGTGTAAGATATATTCAGAAACTGGGCAGTATGAAAAGGCGGTGAAAAGTTGTGAAGAAGCCTTGCGAATTTGGACACCGGTTCAGCGTACAGGTGTTGTTGAAATAGACGAGAGGAATAAAGATGGTTTGTATTTTGAGCCTAAAAAATTATGGGTTAGGTTGTTGTGTGAAGCCTCTGAGCACACAGGGCAATATAAACGCTGCATAAAGGTTCTAAAACAGTGGGTAACAGAGGATGATCCGAATGATTGGGAGATGTTTGCATGGCTTGCGAATTTATACGGGATAAACAAACAATATGATGAGGGAATAGCAGCAGCCAAAAGGTCTATAGAAATCAAACCCAATAGCTGGGCTTATAGAGCATTAGCTGCAATATATGCAGATAAAAAACAGTATAACGATGCAATTGCCACATATAAAAAGGCTATAGAGCTTGATCCAAAGAATATTTCTATTTATCTAAAACTGTCAGATTGTTATTACGCAAAAGAGGACTATGCCAGTGCTATAGCTATTATCCAAGAAGTGCAAGAAATAGCTCCGAACGATCCAGATATTCTGTATATGCTCGGGTTCCTATATACGCACATGGGGAAATTAGACGAGGCTATAAATTCGCTAAGCAAGGCTATATCATTAGAAACAATAACAGGGGTTGGAGTGCTAATTGCAATTGAAGGAGACTACCCTGTAGTGAAGGACTTAGCGGAAGGGCCTGCAAAAAAAGTAGGGGTAAAAGTTGGGGATAAAATAATCAAGATCAATGGTCAAACGACAAAAGGAAAGAACATAAAAGAGGTTGCTCAAGCAATAAGAGGAGCGGAGGGCACTCAGGTTGTCCTTACAATCGAAAGAAAAGACCTCAAAAATCCGTTAGAACAAACAATAATTAGAGAAACTGTAGTTTCTAAATCAGCTGCTAAAGCTTTGGGACTAAGAAGTCTTTCCCATAAGATAAAAGGCAATACTATAGAAGCCGCAAAAGACGCTGAAAAGGCATACTCACTCGACCCCGATAATGATAGTGCTAAGGAGGCGCTTGCTGCGATCTATATTGATAAAGGAAAATATGATGATGCAATTAAAGTACTTTCAAATACCTCAAAAGATAATTATTTTGCCCGTATTTTGGAAGCAACAGCGTATGCAAAAACCAGCGATTACAAAAAAGCGGTGGAGATTTACAGCTCAATTCCAGAAAATTATCTTACCTCCAATAGTGTCCTTCGTCAAAGCTATAAAACTTCCTTTTTTGAATCAATGAAACCTTATGTCAGTATTAAAAAAGCCACAGCCAAGTCTCTCGAGGCAAAAGGACAGTACCGAGAAGCCTTGAATGAATACGCAGAAGTTTTAAAATTTACAGACGAGAAAGAGGCAAAAGAAATTAGAAGCCAGATAGCGGGGCTTATAAAGAAAAATCCGTATCTCTCGGAAATTCCTGAAGAGGCAAGGAAGTATGCTTTAGGGGGAGAGGTCTTACTTAAGGAGGGTAAATTAAAAGAAGCCTTGCAAGAATACTTAAGAGCAGTAAAAGTTGCTCCCCACATTGCAATCTTTTACAAAACTATAGCTTTGATAAACGGTGAACTCAAAGATTATGCTAATGCTGTGCGCAATATGACTATTTATCTTGAACTTATGCCAGATGCTCCAGATGCTCGTGCAGCACAAGATCAGATATACAAATGGGAGTTTATGCTAAGAAGAGAAAAAGGAGTTGAAAAATGAGGGTAACAAATAGTTTACTCTTTCTTATATTATTTTTTGCTAACCTTGCATTCGCACAAAATCAATATAACGAACTTTTTTTATTGGGTCTACATTTTAAGGCTGAAGCCTTGAGAGATAAGGCAAAAGAGGAGATCAAAAAGATTGATTCTGAACTCAATACGCTTGAAAGGATCATTCGGAAAGCACAACAGATAATACATACTGCAAGTCAAAGAACTGATGAGGATGCAAAAAAGGCTGAGAAGGTTGCACGAGAAGCCCTTATGTGGGCTCTTGAGGCAAAGAGAAAGAATGAAGAAATCAAAAGGGAATGGGAAAGGAAAAAGATAATGGCAGATAGGTCTTATGCAACAATTCAAAATATGCTTTCCCAAAAAATAGGCTCCAAAAGCCAGATCAAAGGGTTTATTACAAATTACAAGGGTAATATCTATATCCTTAAAGCCAATGGTGAAAGGGTTTCTCCTGATAATGGTTTCCTTGAGCCTGGAGATAGGATTTGGACTGCCGATGGTACTGCTACTATAGAAATGCTTGATGGTAGGGCTACCACTCAAATTGGACCCTATTCAGAATTTCGTCTGGAAAAAGACTCACCTTACGAACAGCTTGCAGAGCTTCTTAAAGGTAAAGTTTATATAGCCATACTAAGTTTAGAAGATTATACAAATAAAATGGAAGAAGTGGCTAAAAAGTATGAAAAAGATATACAAACAATAAAAGAAGAGATAGATAAGTATTTGAAGAAAAAAAGATTTAAAGTAAAGTCCTCACCTATAGTGAGTGCGCCAAGGGCAACTAAACTTGTTGTAGAAGTTAAAGATATACAATCTGCAGAGATAATTGTTTTAGAGGGTAGTGTAGAAGTAAGTAGCTTAAGTGGTGACAAAGTAGTAATAGTAAATGAAGGATATAAAGTAATCGCAACACAAAAAGGCATAGAAGGCCCAGAAAAGATTACAGATTTAAATAAGTGGTGGGATGAGTAATAAAAGCAAGTTCAAAAGGTGTGTTTATGATATTACAATTTTAGATTTACTGTAGGAGGTGAAGGATGAACTGCAGAAATAAAGTTTCTTCCCTATTATTATCGACTTTCCTCCTATCTTTAACTCTTGTATTCATTTTTTACTCAAATGTTAGGGTTTTTGCCCAAGATATTTGTAAGAACTTAGAATTAGAACTAAAAAAACTTACAGACGAAAATGAAAAAATAAAGGCAGGTTTAAAAAATAGTGATATATTGCTAATGAAGGCTCAGGAGAAACTTCT
>CALLJI010000018.1 GCA_938091475.1 uncultured Caldimicrobium sp.
TTATTCCTAAGGTCAAGTCACACTTTATTACTACTTTAAATGGTCTCGTTCTTCTCTTTGCTTTCTAATATTGAATAATTTGACAGGAATGCTCACCCTAAAGGGATAATTTTTGTATTTTGTAGGGCATGACATGTTGTACCCAATGAATTGGGGTGATTCGTGAATCGCACCAACCCAATAAAAAATGGTAGCCGCAGTCTTTAGCCTGCGAAAAAAATTTGTAGGGGCAAATCACGATTTGCCCAAAGAATTATAAATATGTAGGGGGCAGCCCTTGCGGCTGCCCAAAATGCGGTTTAAAACCCTTTTGGGCACGGCTGTGCCGTGCCCCTACAAATTAATGTTTTAGGGCAGGGGCAAGCCCTGCCCATACAGGTAAAACCCTTTGGGCACGGCGATGGGGATCTCCTATAGTTTTAAACATTTTTAAATTGTAACCACATTACTTTTATGAGCTTTTGAAATTTCAACAAGTTTTTCAGAAATTTTCTATAACTCCCCTGAGAATATACGCTGCTCCTTTATAAAAATCCTCCTTAGTGTTTTCAAGTAAGGTCTCTGCAAAAAGGGGCACCCATTTTAACATATGGTCTTTTATAAAATTCTTTCTTATTTCAAAAAATTTAGCAGCCATTTCTTGCTCACCTTCATTTAACCAGTCCAAAATTTGTTTTGTAAGATCATAAATAAATTCTAACTCTATACCAATATGATCCTCAGGGATCCTGTAGAGGTCTTTTACAGCCATTCCGGCTTCCAAATATTTTTTTCTTACTTCAATAGTTTCCTCTGACATTAAGGCTTTTGTCTCGGATAAATAAAAGGAAGCATAGGGAACAGCCGGAGGTTGCTTGGGTCCTAAAAATAAATGTGCATACTCTTGAGCTAATTCCTCTAACCATTCAGGAATTCTTTGGGAATTTTTCTGTATCGCTTTTATGAGGAGATTCAAGCCATAATCTATGTGGTTTTCAACTTTTTCCGGCATCTCAATTTTTTGAAGTCCCTTTATCAGTTCAAATGAAGGTTCTTTTAAAAAGAGATGTCTTAGCAAATTAAAGAGATAAAGCTCTTCTTCCAAAACTTCTCTCATATAATTCCTCTCAATGGAAATTTTATTTAACAACAAGGGAAGGGCCGAAAAGGCCCTTACCCTCTTTTTAAACTTTCTTAACTTTTATAATCATATCAGCATAACAGGGAAATCCCATTATTGGTGAGAGGCAATCTGGATCAACCAGCATATTGTGATTGGGAGTATAATCTTTTGATTTATAGGCAGGACCAAGACCTGGACTAAACCTTCCCCCGGTGCCAAAGCCGATTTTAATTACCCCTGGTCTAATACCTCCTGAGACAAAGACCTTGCCTTTGGTAGACTTACCTAAGGGATTTTCTAAGATGACCAAGTCCCCAGTTTTTAACCCTAATTTTTTGGCATCCTCACTATTCATCCAGATAGTCCCCACAGAGTAGGTGTTAGCTTTAAATTTCATCTTGATATTTTTAAGTTGACCATCGCTTAGAGGCATAACCTCAACCACCTCGGCCTCAAATTCCTCATTAAGAGGCTGCCAAGTTCCTTCTGCTTTAATTTCACCTAACCAAGTTACCATTTGTGTCCCTGACATAGCATGATGCACTCTTCCACAAATGAGTTGGAAAGGATACTCCTTTGCATATTTTTTAAACTCTGGATTTGTATAGGGATTCCATTTCGTTTCAAACCAATAAAAAGTGGAAGGATATTTATGGAATCCTACTTCTCTTAATCCTTTAGGCACTTCACCACCCGCCTTTTCAATCTTTAGATTGTGAGGGGCATATTGACCATATCTCTTGCCGCCCTCTTCCCAGTCCCATTTTAATTCAATTAATTTGGTAGAGGTATAAGGCCAGACTTTATTAGGTTCTTCCGCATTAGATTTCTTATATCTATACCAACTCATTGGCCATATAGCTACCCCTTTATTTCTTCTTAACCATTCTACAGTCACGGGCTTTCCTTTAATTACCTTTTTCTCGTGATCAATCACAACTTCCCCTTTTTCTAAGGATTCTGGAGTGCCTAAAATTTGATATCCTTCAGGATATTGGGGATATGGGAGAGGTCTTCCAACATTGTGTCTACCTGGTGCAACCGCAAGCATTTCATTCACAAAATCGTCCTCACCTTTGTATTTTTCCCAAAAATCCTCTGGTTTTATATCAGGATCACCTAATTCATAAAGTCTCTTGGCAAGCATATTCATAATTTCAGTGGGTTTTTTAGCTTCATAAAGGGGTGAAATAACTGCGTCTCTGAGATAAATAACAGGATGAGAGGGATATATATCGCTTAAACTCATTCTCTCTGCATAACTTGCTTCTGGTAAAATAACATCTGCATAAAGGGCACTCTCTAAGAAAATGGTATCTATATAAACAAAAAGTTCTAACAGATAATTTCCACTTTTATCTTTAGCTGTAACAGCCTCAATCCACTTCCAAGGAGCAGAGCCTGTATAAATGGAATTTCCTGTTCTTAGAAAATGTGCTTTGATAGGATAATGATAACCTCTAAAGGGACCATACCTTATATCAACACCTTCTTTAAAGGCATTGGGATAATCTGCCACCACATCATCCCAAGCTGCTGGATATTTACTTCCAAAAAGATCCATATGAAGATGACCTACTTCCCCCTCAACTTCTTTACCATTAATTATTCTTTTCACTTTTCTTTTGAGAAATTGCTTTCCAGTAGCTGTGCCACCTTTAGAAGATTTAGTGATTTCAGTATCTATAATTCCACCCGGGGCATCAAAATTGCCTGTTATGATATTTAATACACATCCTATGATAGAGGCGCTGTAACCATTATAATGATGACCAGGGGACTGCATTCCCCAAACAAGCGCAGCTGGCTTAGTTATCCCAAAGAGATGTGCAAGCTCCTTAATCTGCTCTTTAGATAAACCAGTCCGATTAGCTGCCCATTCTAAACTAAAATAGGGCAAACCATTGATAGGATCTTTTTTATTCCACCAAGACCTAAAGGCAGCCTCAAACTCTTCCCATCCCACAGTGTACTTTTTAAAACTCCAATCTATATATCTCCTATTAGGATCATTTGGATTATCCTTCTCTAAGATATATCTAAGCATGGCTGCAAATAAATCGCCATCTGTCCCTGGCCTTATAGGTAGCCAGATATCAGCTGCGGTAGCTGTATTAGTGTAAGAAGGGTCAATAACCACCACTTTACATCCATTCTCTACTTTGGCTCCTACGGTGCCTCTATTTTCATAAATGATTCTTGTGGCAACAAAGGGGTTCCATCCGCAATAAATGATAAGCTTTGATTTATAAGTATAATCTTTTTTTAAAGAACCATCAGGTTGTCTTACCAGAACGGGTCTCATTATATCTGGTTCCCATCTTTTTCCATTTACTATGAGTTTGGGACCGTGTCTGCGAGGGGTATCACATATTGAACCATGTTCTGTACAATTAGGTGAACCAAAGGCAAAGGCAAGCCTCCAATACTGATCCCTATCCGTAACATCCCCACAATTCATAATGATGGATTCAGCTCCATACTTCTTTTTGATTTCAAGCATCTTTTTTGCAATGAAATCTATAGCTTCTTCCCAACTGACCCTCTTAAATTTACCTGATCCCCGTTCTCCCACTCTAATCATAGGATGTTTAATTCTATAAGGCGAATATACCAGTTGAATACCTGAAGCTCCTTTGGCACAGGCAGCTCCATCATTCATAGGCACTTCTTTATTTCCATATATCTTAACCAGTCTTCCATCTTTAACCCAAACCTCTAGCCCACACTCGGCAGGACACATCGCACATGCCGTATATTTCACTTCGTATTTCCCCATAACCTTTTCCATAGCCTGAACCTCAGAAGGGGAAAGGTGTTTCAAAGAAAACAAGCCTGTTTTATTAAGTATTGCTACTCCTCCCAATATAGTTGAATGTTTTAAAAAGGATCTTCTTGTTACTTCCATAAGTTCACCCCCTTATATGTTTATTTTTTATTTCTTTTTATTGATCTCTCCATCTGCAACCTTAAAAACCCTTTCATCTGGAGCAATATAGAGAACAATGGGCTTTGTGCCATATTCTGGATGCCAAACCTTCGTCTGAAGAGATGTCAAAATCTTTGCTACTGAACTGGTTGGATCTTTTATATCTCCAAAATATTTTGCCTTACCTACACAATTCCTAACACAAGCAGGCTCTTCGCCTATTTCTAAGCGATGCAAACAAAAATCACACTTATCAGCTACTCTTAAATCCTTAACCTTCTTATTTTTTAATTCTGGTACTTCCTTGAGATACTTAGTTGGATCATTCTTAATTGGAAGATAGGGATGAATAAATCGAGCCCCATAAGGGCAGGCCTCAACACATCTACCACACCCTATGCACAAATCTTTATTGATTACCACAATTCCATCCTCTCTTTTATAGGTAGCCCCTTCCACGGGACAAGGAAGAATACAAGGAGGATCATCACATTGGTTACATATTTTAGGAAAAAAATATCTTTTCGGAGAAGGATATTCTCCTATATCTGTAATATCCACTTTTGATCTAAAGACCTTCATAGGAACTCCATTTTCCATCTTACAGCTCACTTGACAAGAAGTGCATCCCACACATTTACGCAAGTCAACTACTAAAATATATTTTTTGGCCATACATAACACCTCCTGCTATAAATTTTCACTAAAACTTTGCAATTTCTATACCAGAATAAAAACTATGAAAAATAAAGAGTTTTAGCTAAGAAAAATTGCGCTTAAAATGAACAACTGCACAAAAATTGAACAGTCCCTTAGATTTCTTCTTCTAATTTTTTTCTCAGCGTATTTCTTGAAATTTTTAAAAGATTTGCTGCCTGAACTTGATTGCCTTTGGTTAATTCTAAAGCCTTTTTGATAATAGATTTTTCTATTTTGCTTATCATCTCATGAAATCTTTCATAATAACCTTCTTTGAAAACATAATCTACCAGTGTCTTAACTATTTCATCAAAAGATGTGCATTTTTTATACAAATGTATATCCTGAAGAAGGGGTTCAAAATTTTCTAAAGATAAATAATCCGTATGGCAAAAAACCATAGCTCGTTGAATAGTATTTTCAAGCTCTCTAACATTGCCTGGCCAAGGATATTCTTCTAATTTTTCTAAAGCTTCAGCCGTAATGCCCTTAATCTTTTTCCCAAATTTTTGGTTATACTTATGGATAAAATAATATACCAATTCCTTAATATCTTCTTTTCTCTCTCGTAAAGGTGGTAAATATAATGTGACCACACTTAGTCTATAATATAGATCTTCTCTAAACAAATTTTTTCTGATTAAACTTTCAAGATCCTTATTGGTAGCTGCAATCACACGCACATTTACTTTTATTTCCTCATTTCCACCCAATCTATAGAAGGTGCCCTCTTGGAGAACCCTTAGCAATTTTCCTTGCAATGAAAGGGGCAAATCTCCAACCTCATCAAGAAAAATGGTGCCACCATCACATTGTTCAAATTTTCCCAGGCGCCTTAAAGAAGCTCCTGTGAAGGCTCCTTTCTCATAACCAAAAAGCTCTGCTTCCAAAAGCTCTTGGGGTATAGCGGCACAATTTATGGCCAAAAATGGTTTATTAGCTCTGTTACTATAGTGATAAATGGCCCTTGCAATTAGCTCTTTTCCAGTGCCGCTTTCTCCTCTTATTAGAACCGGGGCATCAGTTGGGGCTACTTTACCGATTTGCTTACATATACTTATCATTTTAGGACTTTTACCTATAATCCGCTCACTCCCAGTATAGTCCTCAGATCTATCAAGAAAAATTACCTCTTTCATTAATTCTTTAGTTTTTATAGCATCCCTTACTCTGTATAAAAGTTCTTCATTTTCAAAAGGTTTAGTAAGATAATCAAAGGCCCCTAATTTAATGGCTTCAATAGCCCTTTCAGTAGTACTATATGCTGTCATCATAATAACCTGAATTTTAGGGTACTTCTCCTTAATCTTTTTTAATACCTCAATACCATCCATTCCTGGCATTCTCACATCCATCACTACCACATCTGGGCTTTCTATTTCCACTTTTTGAAGTGCCTCTTCCCCTTTTGTGGCCACAGATACTTCAAATCCCTTAGATTGGAAAAATCGCTGTAGCGAATAACAAACTATTTGTTGATCATCCACTACAAGGACTCTATGCATAATAGATAGGGAGCTTCAAATAAAAAGTTGTCCCCTTCTCACTACTTTCAAAGTTAATTTCACCATTATGTAGTTTTATTATACTATATGCAATAGATAAACCAAGTCCTGTTCCATCAGGTTTTGTAGTGAAAAAGGGATCAAAAATTTTGTTTTTAATCTCTTCAGGAATACCTGATCCTGTATCTGCTATACTAATAACAATATGATTTTGGTCTTTCTTAGTAGTAATAGAAAGGGTCCCTCCCCGAGGCATTGCATCAATGGCATTCAAAATAATATTAAGCAAGCATTGTTGAAGCATTGAACTATCCCCTTTTACAGGAGGTAATTTCATAAGATCCAACAAAACGGTAATCTCCTTTTTTCTTAATTGATAATCAATTAATTTTAAAATATGTTTAAGAAGAGAATTGATATACACCTCAGAAATAGTCAAATGTGCATCCTTGGCAAATCTTAAAAAACGCGACAAAAGCTCTTCCATTTGGTCTACTGCAATTAGTACCACCTCTATATCTTTTTTGGTAATTTCTGGATTTTCTCTTAAGGTTTGAAAAAGCACTTTTATTGAAGTTAAAGGATTTCTAATTTCATGGGCAAGTCCTGCAGAGAGCCTACCCAAGGCGGTAAGTTTTTCTGTGACTAACATTTGTCTATAAGACTCTTCTATTTTTTCTTTATATTCTTTGAGTTCAAGAGATAGTTTATTAAAGGTTTCTGAGAGCTCCTCAATTTCATCTCCAGTTTTGATTTCAATTTTTTTACCAAAGCCCTGGGGTCTTAACTCGTGGATGAAATTAATGAGTTTATAAAGAGGTTTTGTCACAAATCGACTGATAATAAAAGAAAGCAGTGCACCTATTAGAATGGAAAAAGCAGTAAGTGCTATGACAGTATTACGGATTCTATTTAAGGTTAGGGTTATTCTATCTTCACTTATACCTAAATGTACCTCCGCTTTTAACCCTTCAAATACTTTAATACCAATATCTCTAATCAATCCTTTCTCGGTAGATAATAATTGTATAGAAAATTTTCTCTCCTTTGAGATAGGATTCCATTCTAAAATATCAGGAGGATATCCCTTTCCAAAGGTATGAGCAATAACCTCACCTTCTTTACCTGTAACAAAAATGTATTCAACATCTTCCTCAGTATTTTTGACCTCTTCTATGGCTTCTTGAATTTCATAATGATCCTCAAGGAGGATGAAATTAGCCAAACTATTACTAAGATTTCTAGCCAAAGACTCTCCTTTTTTGGTGATCTCAGCCCTAAGAGAATTTACGACTACTTCTCTTATAGCTAAGCCCAACATAATCCCAAGGATTATAACCACAACGGTATTAAGTAAGGCTATTTTAAACCAAAGTCTCATTTAAAAAGACCATACCTTTCAACAAGGGTTTCTATCTCCTTTAATAAGTCTTCCCGACATTCTGTGAAGCCCATAGGCATTTCTGTTTTATTCCACTCTCTAAACTTAGGGTCCTTCGGGTTGAAAGTAAGTAGGGCTTTTCTTACAGAACTAACTATAGAAGGCTCAATTTTTTTACTATAACAAATCATACTACTTGGATAGGGTTGGGAGAGAGCAAGTATTCTTATTTTTCCCTCTGCTTGAAGTCGTAAAGCCAATTGATCTTGAATCCCTCCTGCCTCATATCTTCCATTTATTACAGCACGAGCTGTGTTGGCATGAGAACCAGTGAATACATACATAGACAAATCCTTCAAAGAAATTCCTGCCTCTTCCAACATCTTGCGAGGAATTAAATGCCCCTGTGTGGAATATTTATCTCCAAAAGCAAAAGTTTTTCCTTTTAAATCCTTAATATCCTTAATAGGACTATCTATTCTCGTTATTATGGCAGCTCTATATTCAGGTTTACCATAGACATTGAGCCCCATGACTAAGCATCCAACCTCATATTTTTTCTTAGCCAGAACATAATTTACTGGTCCAAGGGCAGCAAAATGAATAAGACCCTTGCCTAAATTTTCCACGGTATCTTCGTATTTTTCTGTAAATCTTATAGCAAATTTATATCCAGTAGCCTCTTCTAAATATTGTAAAAAAGGCAAATATATTCTCACATCCTCTTTTGGTTCAAGACGAAGATCAAATCCAAATTTAAGGGAATTATCTTTTAAAGAATTATATTCAACCCCTTTAGGAAGGTTCTCGTTTACAGAAGCCCTCTTAGTAAGACTTACTCTTTTTGGAACTTCTCGCTCCCCACAGCTAAAAAATAAAAAAATCACCAAGAAAATTAATAGCAACTTATGGAGTACCTTCATTAACATATGATAATTTTCTATATATTTTTCAATAAAATTTTAACTCTATTTCTATACTTTCAATCTAAAAAATCCAGCCCAGCTATTATCTGGGTATTAGAACTCTGTGAGAGAATAAAAACATTGATATATCGGATTCTTAGATAACAACACCTAAATTCTACGCCCCCAACGGGATTCGAACCCGTGTCTCTGGCGTGAGAGGCCAGTATCCTAGGCCACTAGACGATGGGGGCTCTTTATAGTTCTTTTAAAATATCTTATAACCTCTTCTTTGTCAAGAGCTCTGAGAATGTGTGTGGTTACTATTTTAAAATGTCACACT
>CALLJI010000019.1 GCA_938091475.1 uncultured Caldimicrobium sp.
ACATTACAAAGATAGAGCTTAGGAGTATCTTTAATCATTTCGCCTATCTCTAAGGCACTCTTGCGATAATAATTCATCTCTGATTGATGTAAAGGATAATAGAAAGTTACATACATTTGTTTCAATAAAAACACTGAAAAAAGCACATACCAAAAAAAGATTTTTATGGAAAACTTAGGTTGCAGAAGAAAATAAAGATGCATAATAATAAAAATTAAATGAAAAAGATAAAAGAAGTTAGATACTGGATGAGCCCTAAGAATTATGTAAAAAAGAAAGAAAAATCCCACACTAATACTTATTAAGGGTAGCGCTTTTTTTAAAAAATAGAGGGTCTTGGGTAATTGCTTAGTCTTAAGCATAAGGAAATAAATTACAAAGCTTACCAAGAAGGTAAACCCTCCCACAGAGGGCAAAATGTATCTAAGTCTTGCCCCAAAGAAAAAAAGATGAAAAAGATAGGCAAAAGCAAAGACAAAGGTTGAAAAAAGGGTAAGTTTATAGAAAGGAGGGAAAGTTTTTAAGAACTCACGAAATGTTGCCTTTTTATAAAAAAAGAGAAAGTAAATCCAAGGAGAAAATCCGAGTAGAGCTGAGAGAGTGAAGGCTTCTATGTGTTGAAGGGGATGCATTTCCTTAGCTAAAGCTGCAGATTTATATTCTCCTATCCAGGCCTCTAAGAAAGGCTCAAAGCCTACTTTATAGCTTACTGGAATGGCCCAGGCTAAAAAAATTCCGAAAGCCCATAAAATCCCAAAAAGATGATCTAAAGAAAAAAACTCTTTGATTCGCTTTTGTATGATTAAATAGGGTATAAAGGCTAAGTAGAAAAATATAAGGGCTTGAAAGGTTTTGGTTAATATTCCTAATCCAAGGAATGTACCCAGCCAAAGAAAAGCCAACTTTTTTCTTGAGTTTATCTCATAGAAATAGAACCAACCGAAGAGGGCAAAAGTTATGAGCATAGTGTAAAAAGCATCAATTTCAGCTCTAAGTGCTTTGTCTATAACCTCAGGGGTAGTAAGAAAAATCAAACCAGGTATAAGAAAAAGTGTACATAACTTGATAGACCTTGCCTCTTGGAAATTGCTACTCAAGATATTTAGTACTCTTGCCCAGATAAGAGTTAAAAAAATGGCAGTGATCAGCACTGAAAGAGAGGAGATGGTACGGGCTACGAATTCAGAATAATTCCCAGTAAGTTTGAAGACAAAGGCTAAAGCCCAATTATAGAGAGGAGGCTTATTAAAGTAGGGTTCTTCAAAAAGCTTAGGCAATAAGTATTCCCTGTTTTCAAGCATATTTAGGGCTATTAAAACTCTTCTACCTTCCTCTCCTTGGAACTCTTTTTCACCTAAAAAGGGTAAATATAAGAAGGCAGCAAAGACACTCAAGATAAGGATGCAAAGGAGCTTTTCTTTTTTCATTATTTCTCTTATCTTTCTGTTTTCAATTAAGTTAACATAAAAACTAACTTTTCCTATGGCAAAGACCTTTGAGAGAGAAAAGCCTGTTATCACTAAGGTCAAGCAACATTAAGTATGGGTTAATTTTTAATGTAATTCAGAAAAAATACTTGTAAGAGCAACCCTCGCGGTTGCCCAAATTCGGTTTAAAAACCCTTTGGGCAGAGGCAAGCCCTGCCCCTACAAATAAAACCTTTTGGGCACGGCGGTGCCGTGCCCCTACACTATAATATATTTGGTTTTAAAAAACCTGTAGGGGCCCGTATTGCTGTGCCCAAAAAATTAAAAATGTATGGGCAGCCCTTGCGGCTGCCCAATCTGGGCACGGCGATGCCGTGCCCCTACAAATTTGGGAGCGATTCATGAATCGCCCCTACGCCTGAATCTTTTGGGCACGAAATGTCGTGCCCCTACTTTTTTAATATTTTTGGATTTGAAAAAGATAGGGGCTCAACATGCCAAGCCCAAAAGATTAAGAGGGTTAAATACGCAGGGGCCATTCACAAATCCTCATAAAAATCCTACTTTATAATTCCTCTACTTTAAAAACACCTTCTCTTTGAGCTAAATTAAATCTCTTCAGGTTTTTGTAAATCACTCTGCTTATTACAAAACCCAAAAGTAAAGCTCCTTCTAAGAGAAAAAGGAGTAAATTTGGTTTTATAACAATAAAGGGAAGTAAAAAAAGGGCTAAAAGGATATGACCAAAGCTCCATATTTTAAAGAATTTCTCATAAAAGGGAGCCCTCTTGAGAAAAGGAAAGGTTAGAAGATCCCTTATAACCTCAAAGGTTCTCTTCAAACCGTAATGTGATTTTCCCCAAGCCCTTTTTCGATCTAATACAGGGATTTCAATAACCTCCTCATTTTTTACGCCAAAAAGGGCAGGCAAAAACCTCTGATAGCCTTTAGGAATTTGATATCTCTTAGGAATCTCTGCTACATATCCCTTTAAAGAGCATCCATTATCTCTGACTTTGAGCCCAGTTACTAAGGCAATAATACGGTTTGCCACAAAAGAGGGAATTTTTCGTGTAATAAGAGGTTCCTTTCTCTTTAGACGGTATCCTGTAACTACTTTGTATCCCCTTTCTAAATACTCTAAAAATTCTAAAAAATATTTAGGATCGTTTTGACCATCGCCATCCATAGTAAAAATGAATTGTCCTTTTGCATTGGCAAACCCAGCTGAAAGAGCAGAAGCCTCTCCCCTATTTCTATCCATATTAAGTATTCTAACTTTCTCATCCTCAGCTTTAATTCCCTTTAGTAAGCTTAGAGTATTATCTGTGCTTCCATCATTCACAAAAATTATTTCATAATCATAACCTTTAGTCCTAGAGATTTCTTCACAAACCCCTTTTGTTTCTGCATAAACTAATTTTACATTACCCTCTTCATTGTGCATCGGGATGACTATTGAAATCAACCTGTCCTTCATAATTTGAAACTAACTAAAAAATTCTTGAATGTTTTTAACGATATAATCTATTTCCTCTTGTTTTAGCTCTGGATAAATGGGTACAGCTAATAATTCTTCAGCTAATCTCTCTGCCTGGGGCAGATGCCAAATTTTTCCAAAGGTATCCAAATAAGCTTTATGCTTATGCAAGGGATAGGGATAGTAAAGCCCAGTGCCTATTCCCCTCTCCTTCAAGAAAGAAGCAAGTTCCTTTCTTCT
>CALLJI010000020.1 GCA_938091475.1 uncultured Caldimicrobium sp.
TCTGAGGGAACATAGACTTTACCAGGCAGATTGGTTAATAAGATTTTATCATTTCAAAGTAGAAGAACTTTTTCCTGAGGATTCCCCTTATCTTCAAGAAAGAATTGATCCAAAATTAGCTTGGGCTCTAAATAATTTACACCTCTTTCCAGTTGAGATCACCAGTGCATCCTATAAGTGCCTCTTGCGAGTCCCAGGCATTGGTCCCATAAGTGCAAAAAGAATTATTCAAGCAAGGCGAAATGCTACCTTAGATTTTATCACTTTAAAGAAATTAGGAGTTTCTGTAAACAGAGCTAAATATTTTATAACCATAAAGGGTAAATATTTAGATAATATTAAAACTCTAGATCATAAATCCTATCTGAAGAAAATTTTTCTAAAATCTCAAGGAGAACAAATTTTGCTCTATGAAGACTCCAGCCCTTTTCAATGAAATAAAACCTTATTTGAAAACCTCTCAAGGCTCTCTCTTTGCTCAGGAGGAAAATTTAATTATTGGAAGACTCAGGGAATTACCCACCGAGCTTCAAACAAAACTCTTTTATTATCTTCTAAGCGAGGACGATAAAATTCATGAAACCTTAACCATTCTCTTGGAGACCTGGGAAAAAGATAGAGCCTTAAATTTTTATGCAAATCCCTTACTTTTTAGAATTCTTAAAACCTCTCAAAAAGTTAGAAGAGAAATTCACAGAATGAAAGGATTTCTAAGATTTCAAGAAGTTGAAGGTGGCTACCTCTATGCCTCATTTAGACCTAAATACAATATTATTTTCCCGCTCTCTAAATATTTCGCTAACCGTTTAAGGAATGAAAAAATTCTACTCCATGACCTCATGAGAAATATTCTCATTTTTTGTCATCAGGAGAAAATTTATCCAGCAAGGCTTGTAGAGCCAATTCCTCCAAAAACTCTAAATGAAAAACTCATTTCCCATCTATGGGTTCACTACTTTGAACAAATGGGTATAAAAGAAAGATCTAATCCTAAACTTCAAAAACAAAAGGTTCCCCTTAAATATCGTAATTTTATGATTGAGTTTTACGATTGGTCTCTTTTAAGAGACCAAATAGCCTAAGAGGATAATAATGAAAATCTATTACTTTGCCTATGGTTCAAATATGTATCTGGAACAAATGAGAGAAAGATGCCCAAATTCCCAATTTATAAAGAGAGCCTATCTTGAAGGGTATACATTCATATATGATGGATATTCTTCCAAATGGAAGGGTGCAGTGGCAAATCTTGTGGAGGAAGAGGGGAATATAGTCTGGGGAGCACTTTATGAAATAACCGAAGAAGATTTAAAAGTATTGGATAGATATGAGGGTTATCCTGAAGTATACCAACGCTGTAAAATTCTTGTAAAAGATGACCTGGGAAGAGAATATAAAGCCTGGGTATATCTAAGAGATCCAAAAGAAATAGGTAAACCCTCTGAGGAATATAGAAATAGAGTATACGAAGGTGCAAAACAATGTGATTTACCTTACGACTATATCAGAAAATATATCTTACAAGAGAACTTATAATCTTTGGTATCTGAGCTTAATGGTAACTAGATTATTTTGTGTTTAACAATGGTGGAGCCGGTGGGACTTGAACCCACGACCTCGTGAATGCCATTCACGCGCTCTCCCTCTGAGCTACGGCCCCACTCTTTGATTTTTTAAATAAACTTAACCTCTTTTAAAATTTTGTCAATACTGTTAGAGAATGTGTGTGGTTACTATTTTGAAATGTCACACTTAATTACTATTTTGAAAGGTCAAATAAGGGGTGCGATATGCTATACCAAAATGGTTTTCTTTGTAGGGGCACGGCACCGCCGTGCCCTAATCGGGCAACCGCAAGGGTTGCCCCTACGGTTTTTTGATTCTTGGGCTCAGCATGCTGAGCCCCTACAGGTTTCTCTCGCAGGCTAAAGCCTGCGACTACCATTCTTTTTCTCTTTGGGCACAGCATGCTGTGCCCCTACAAATTTTTCCGATTTTTCAAAAATGAAAAAAATGTAGGGGCACGACATGTCGTGCCCAAAGATTTAAATGTAGGAGCACGGCACCGCCGTGCCCAAAGGGGTTTAATTTGTAGGGGCTGGGCTTGCCCCAGCCAAATGATTTTAAAAAATCGTAGGCGTCCTGCACAGCCGAACCAAAAGGTTTCAAATATAAGGGCGATTCTTGAATAATCCGTGAAAAATTTTTAAACAAAAAACATAAAGGATGCGAATACATAAATAAAAAGTAAAAACAGCAAAAGAAGATGAAGAATTTTCTCTCTTTGAGGAAAGAAGGTATATAAAATAAGGCAGGAAAAGGGTAAAAGTAAGTATAAGAAAACCAGTGTGGGAGGAAGATATTTTAACATTTCTTGGGCTCCAATAAAAAACCATGGACCTCTTGCAGTTAATCCCTGATAGGATTTTAAGGGAAATTCCAGAAAAACAGGCAAGAGAATAATTATAAAAAGATAAAAAAGATTTTTCCCTTTAAAAAGCGCCGTAATCTTAAAATGCCACAAAAAGAGTCCCAAGGCCAAAAGGAAAGACAA
>CALLJI010000021.1 GCA_938091475.1 uncultured Caldimicrobium sp.
AAATGTCACATGTTGGAGGTGTGGTATGCTTTACCAAAAAAGATTTTGTTTGTAGGGGCACGGCATCGCCGTGCCCAAAAGGTTTTATTTGTAAGGGTTCGGCTTGCCCCAGCCCAAAGAAATTTGGGTCGTAGGGGCGATTCAAGAATCGCCCAATTTTTCGTAGGGGTACGGCACTGCCGTGCCCAAGGAGTTTAAACCGCATTCTGGGCAGCCGCAAGGGCTGCCCCTACATTTTTAACTCTTTGGGCTCAGCATGCTGAGCCCCTACATATGAAACCCACTTGGGCACGATATGTCGTGCCCCTACTTTTTAAAATTTTCGGATTGATGAAAAAAGGTAGGGGGACAGCACGCTGTGCCCCAGGAATTATAAAAATAGTAGTAGGGAAAAATCACGATTTACCCGAAAATTTAATTTTTGGGCCTGTCTCGCCGTGCCACAACAAATTTTGGGCGATTCGTGAATCGCCCCTACTAATTTTAGCCCTTTAGACACCGCAGTTCGAAGCTCCTACTATTTTTGAAACAGTCTCATCCTTCCTTGACAAAAAGGCACACTCTGATATTTTTCAAATTTGGATTAAGCTTAAACTGGCATAACAGAAAACTCTATGCAAACTAAAAAATTCGGAATTATTCTGCTTTTTGCCCTCGCACTATCTATCCTAAGTATCTTTCTCTATTTTTTATGGAAGTGGAGATATTATGTGACTACTGATGCTGTCTTTGTTCAAGCAGATAGGTTAGTATATCTCAGTTTTCCAAAGGTACAGGGGAAAATAGTAAGACTCTATAAGGTAGAGGGAGATAAAGTGGAAAAAGGGGAGGTTCTGGCTGAAATAGAAGGTGCAGATTATTTGGCAAAGATGAGAAGTCTTGAGGAAAGTCTAAGTAAAATCTCCTTTGAAAGGGAGGGGCTTTCTTATACAAAGCTAAAACTGGAGAAGGAAATACCCCTTAGAAGCGAGCAAATTGAGAAGGAGATTAGGGGACTTGAGGAGCAAAAAAGGGCTCAAAAGGCAAAAATTGAAGCCCTGAGGGTAAAATTAGCTTTTGTAAAAAAAGAGCGCCAAAGGGTAGAATCTCTCTATAAAGAGGGTCTTATACCTTTGCAAAATTTAGAAGGTAAAGAAACTGAGGAGAGAGAACTTCAATTTAAGCTTGAGGCAGAGGAGGCTCAACTTAGAGCTATAGAAGAAAAAATAAAGAGTTTACAAAAGGAGCTCTCTTTAATTCAAAATGAAAAATTGACCGTGAAAAATCTAGGTGCTCAAATTAGTGCCCTTTTCTCTCAAGAAAAAGCTTTAGCAGAACAAGTTCAAGAGATGAGATTCCTTTTGGCTAATACCAAACTAATAAGCCCCCTTTCAGGATACATTGCTAAAAAGTTTCGAAGTGAAGGCGATGTAGTTTCCCCTGGTGAGCCAGTTTATGCCCTGGTTGACCCAGAGAGTTTTTATGTCTTGGTGTTGCTTGAAGAGACAAAACTCAAGGGAGTGGAAAAGGGAGCTAAAGCTAAGATCAAATTGGATGCTTATCCAGGGAAGCTTTGGAAAGGGGAAGTTCAGGAAATTTTACCTGCCTCTGCAGCAACCTTTGCCCTTGTGCCAAGAGACATCTCAGCCGGAGAATTCACCAAATTAGCCCAGAGAATTCCTGTAAAAATAAAAATCCTTGAAGGAGATAGAAGTCTCTTAAGAGTAGGGCTCTCAGGAGAAGTAGAAATCACAAAAGTTCGCAAATAAATGGATCTTAAAGATTTTCACCTCAGGGTTAGTTCCTTTGAGCGCATCCTTATCACTTTAGTTGTGATGATAGGGTTTTTTATGGCAATCTTGGATACAACTATTGTGGATATTGTTGTGCCCAAAATGATGGCACCTCTCTCTACAGATCTTTACGGTATTCAATGGGTGGTAACAAGCTATATGATGGCTGCAGCTACAGCTCTTCTTTTTACAGAGAATTTAGCCAAATATATTGGGTATTCCTATACCTTTCTAACAGGACTCTTTATTTTCACCTTTTCAAGTTTTTTATGTGCCATAGCTCAAACCCTTCCCCAGATGATTTTCTATAGAGTCTTACAAGGAATAGGAGAAGCCTTTATTGCAGCCTCTGCCCAGACCATACTGGTTTCTATTTATCCTCCAGAGAAAAGAGGTCTTGCTATGGGGATTTTTGGTTTAGGGGTGAGTTTTGCACCAGCCCTGGGACCAACCTTAGGGGGACTTATTACAGAACACCTCTCTTGGAGATGGATCTTCCTCATCAATCTTCCCATTGGAGCAATAAATTTAGTAGCTGGCTTGCTCTTTCTTCCAAAGGAGCTTGGTAGATTTAGAATTTTTAAATTTAATTTTTTAAGTTATTTCTTTATTGCAACTGCAACCATCTCACTTCTTATTATGCTTTCAAAGGGGCAACAATTAGGCTGGTTTCAGTCTACTTTTATAACCTCACTCCTCTTCCTTAGTTTATTGACCTTTTCTTTATATTTCCTAAGTGAACTCCTTTCAAAGAGACCTCTTATCAATCTCTCTATATATAAGATCCCAGAATTTGGATTCCCTATGGGGATGCATTTCTTTGTTCTAGGCTTTGGAATGTATCAAATCTTTTATCTATTACCTTTATATTATGAAAATTTAAAGGGGCTTACTACCTTTCAGGCAGGGCTTCATATTCTTACCTTTGCCATTTTTATAGGATCTTTTAGTGTGATCTCAGGCTATCTCTCAGATAAAGTTTCTCCTGCCAAAATCTTGCTCTTTAGCGCTCTACTCTTTTTAATGACCTCCTTTTTTTTCATACCAAGGCTTAATTATTACACCCCTGCCTGGAAAGCTTCTCTTCTTACAATCCCTCTTGGAATCTCAATGGGCACTTTCTTTGCACCTCTTACTACTCTCTCCTTAAGAAATCTTGGGGCCTTTACAGGTCTTGGAGTAGTTCTAATGCATTATCAAAGATTTGTAGGGGGCTCCTTTGGGACAGCTCTTGCCACAAATCACCTTGAGTATTATACGCAAAAGAATTTTCTGCGACTCACAGAGCTTCAGAATTACGAGGTAGTTAGAGAGTTTCTCTATGAGAAAACTTTTTTAGCAGGAAAATTCTATTCTTTGGATCTTGCCGAAAAAAAGGTTAAAGCACTTCTTTATAAAGCACAATACATACAAGCCCTAAGTTTTGGTTTCCAAGAGACCTTTAGGGCTGTAGCCTTTTGGGGACTTATTGGCATAATCTTTTTGCTGGCCCTTTTTATTTATAAAGGAATAGTAAAGAAGTAACCACAGAGAGGAAGTTTAGTGAGCCCCCTTTAGGAATTTATAGGCGTGTTCATAAATTTTGATAGCGCAGTATTCTCCACACATAGTACAAGCTTTGCTACGGGAGATGCCTCCTTCTAATCTATATTTTCTTGCTTTTTCTGGATCGATGGAGAGGGCTATTTGTTTTTCCCAATCAAGCTTTGCTCGAGCTTTGGCCATTTCTAAATCCCATTCCCAAGCCCCTTTAACACCTTTTACCAAATCAGCAATGTGGGCAGCAATCTTTGAGGCAATTAAGCCTTCCTTTACATCCTCTAAGGTGGGCAATCTCAAATGTTCGGCTGGGGTAAGGTAACAGAGAAAATCAGCCCCTGCTGATGCAGCCAGTGCTCCACCCACTGCTCCGACAATATGATCATACCCGGGTGCAATATCCGTGGGAAGAGGCCCAAGGACATAAAAAGGCGCATTATAACAAAGCTGTTTTTGTAATTTTATATTGGCCTCAATCTGGTTAAGAGGCACATGCCCTGGCCCCTCAATCATTACTTGAACTCCCTTTTCCCAAGCTCTTAGAGTAAGTTCTCCAAGAGTAATCAATTCCTGGAGCTGTGGTGCATCTGTGGCATCGGCAATACAGCCGGGTCTTAACCCATCTCCTAGAGAGAGAGTTATATCATAGGTAGCTGCTAAGTCCAATAGCTCATCATAGTATTCGTAAAAGGGATTTTCCTTGTTATTGTACACCATCCACTCAATAATAAAGGATCCCCCTCTAGAGACTACACCCAGGATGCGCTCTTTATTTTTTAATCGCTCTAAAGCCTGCTTGTTAATTCCGCAATGTATAGTCATAAAGTCCACACCATCTTCGGCTTGTTTCTGGATCACCTCAAAAAATTCGGAAACTGTGATATCTACAATGGATTTGTGATGTTTTTCTACAGCCTCCAATGCTGCTTGATAGATAGGAACAGTGCCTAAAGGAACCGGGCATTTTTCTCTAATTAATTTTCTTATCTCATCTATAGGCCCTCCCGTTGAAAGATCCATTACGGTATCAGTACCATATTTTAAGGCAATTTCTAATTTAGCTAATTCCTCTTCAATAAAGGGGCGGTCTTTAGATGTGCCAATATTCACATTTACCTTTGTTTTAAGTCCCTTTCCTATGGCACAGGGTTGAGAAAGCTTGCTTTTTTTGTTTTTTGTGAGAACTATTTCACCCTTAGCTATACCCCTTGCAATAAATTCTGGAGATACTCCCTCTTTCTCTGCGCAAATTTTGATCTCCTCTGTAAGGATACCCTGTTCTGCTAATTTCTTTAAAGTCTCCATATCCATAACACCTCTGCTAATTTAAGAAAAACATAATTCAGTCAAGCTTTTCTTTAATATTATGTGAAAATTAGTGCAAAAGGCAGGCTCAAATGGGCAAAAATTGGAATAAATCGACAGCTTTTAAACCTTCTTTTATTGATAGATTTGACAGGTAACCCAAACAGATATGGCCACTAAAAAGGCTCTTCCTGGGGCAAGTCTTGAATTGCC
>CALLJI010000022.1 GCA_938091475.1 uncultured Caldimicrobium sp.
CTCCTCAGCCGATGCCCGAGCTATAGCCATAGAAACTCCTAAAATAGCATTTGCCCCAAGCCTTGATTTATTCTCTGTGCCGTCAAGTTCACACAAAAGGTTATCAATTTCAGCTTGCTTGGTTGACTCTAATCCCTCCACTTGGGGTGCAATAAGCTCATTTACATTGAAAACCGCCTTTTGTACCCCCTTTCCTAAGTAGCGCCTCTTGTCTCCATCCCTTAACTCTAAAGCTTCATATTTCCCCGTTGAAGCCCCGGAGGGGACACAGGCTCTCCCCACAAAACCACTCTCTAAATAAACTTCAACTTCAAGAGTAGGATTACCCCTTGAATCTAAAATCTCTCTTGCTCTTACCTCTGCTATTCTACCCATCTCTCCCTCCCACTTTTTGAAAATTTTTAAAAGCCCTTCCCAAAAGATTCTAATTCTTCTAAGTAGACCGGTTGAGTACCCACTTTGCCAACCACAATACCTGCACAGAGATTGGCTAAGGCAATGGAAGTCTCTAAGTCAAGTTTTATTCCGTAAAAGGCAGATAAGCTTGCAATCACTGTATCTCCTGCACCAGAGACATCGTAAACTTCCCTTGCCTGAGAGGGAAACTTTAGACCACCCCGGGCTGGCTCAAAAAGGTATATCCCTTCTTTTCCCAAAGTAACTACTAAAAATTCCAGTTGATACTTCTCAATAAGGTATGGAGCCACTTTATCAAAGTTATCCTCTCTTAAGTTTTCCCAATGCAGTACCTCTTTGAATTCCTTTAGATTGGGGGTGATAGTGGTAGCTCCAGCGTATTTGGTCCAATTAGGACTTTTTGGGTCTACCATAACAAACTTCTCTCTTCTATTAGCTTCTTGAATAAGCCAACTACAAAATCCTTCATTCAAAAACATCCCCTTGGCATAGTCAGAAATAATAACCCCATCAATTCTTTCTAAAAGCTCCGCATAGAGCTTTTTAAAAGCCTTTTGAATTTGAGGTGAAAGGGGCTTTCTCTCCTCTTTATCTATGCGAAGAAGTTGTTGGGATTGAGCAAGGACTCTGGTCTTAAGAATAGTAGGTCTTTCTTTGTCCTTTAACACTCCTGAAGTATCTATACCTTTTTCCTTTGCTAAATTAAGAAGTATTTCTCCCGCTTCATCTTCTCCTACAACTCCCATTAGCAGAGTATTTACTTTTAAGCCCCGAAGATTGGAGGCTACATTGGCTGAGCCTCCCAAAGAATAGGTGATCTCTCTGAGTTCAAAGACTGGAACCGGAGCTTCAGGTGAAATCCTCTCTACCTTACCCCAAAAATAGCGATCAAGAATAAGATCTCCAACGACAAGTAAACTTAATGAGGAAAGTTTTTTTTCTAACTCCGAGAAATTTAAGCTACTTAGCATAGAGCTTTAAGCCAAGGCTTCCTTTGAGGCAGGTTTAGATGCGGTCTTAGGAGCGGATTTAGTTGGAGCACTCTCAAGAAGCTCATTAAAGATGGGTAGAGCGGCAAGTTCTCTTATTTTTAGCTCAATCTCATCTGCTAAGGCTTTGTTCTCTTTCAGATAGCGCCTGACATTTTCTCTTCCTTGCCCCAAGCGTTCCCCCTTGTAAGAATACCAAGCACCACTTCTTTCCATTAACCCAAAGGCAAGCCCTAAATCAATCAGTTCTGCTTCACGGGAGATCCCTTCGCCAAAATAAATATCAAATTCAGCTTCCTTAAATGGGGGAGCTAATTTGTTTTTCACTAATTTAACTTTGGTTCTGCTTCCCAGGGTTTCCTGTCCTTCTTTTATAGTTTGAATTTTTCTAATTTCTATGCGCATAGTGGCAAAGAATTTGAGTGCCATACCCCCTGGGGTAGTTTCTTGGGGTCCTCCAAAGGAGGTCATACCAATTTTCATACGGGTTTGATTGATAAAAACTACTGCTGTGTTGGTTTTAGAGATAGCTGCCGTGAGTTTCCGCATAGCCTTGGACATAAGGCGAGCCTGCAAACCCACTTGCTGTTCATCCATTTCACCCTCAAGCTCAGCCTTTGGCACAAGGGCAGCCACAGAATCAATCACAATAATATCTACCGCACCACTTCTTGCAAGCACCTCGGCAATCTCTAAGGCTTGTTCTCCTGTATCAGGCTGTGAAATTAAAAGCTCATCCACATTAACGCCAAGCTTTCTTGCATAATTCACATCTAAAGCGTGTTCTGCATCAATATAGGCAGCCACTCCCCCTAATTTCTGAGCCATTGCCACCATATGAAGAGCTAAAGTAGTTTTTCCAGAGGCTTCTGCTCCAAAAATTTCTGTTATCCTTCCTCTTGGAAGCCCTCCAATGCCAGTTGCAATATCTAAGGCTAAAGAGCCAGTAGGGATCACATTTACTTCTACCTTTTTTTCGCTCTCTCCTAATTTCATTATAGCCCCTTTCCCAAATTGCCGCTCAATTTGGGAAATAGCTGCCTCTACTGCCTTTTTCTTATCAAATTCCATTTTTCCATACCCCCAAGTTTGCGTTTTAAGTTTAGTATAGACATTTAATTTTTAATGTCAAGGAACAAATTTGATTTTTGAAAAGGCGCATCGGAGGGGCAGGGAAAAAGAGCGCAAATTTTTTGCAGGGCACGGAATAAAGTGTCCAAGGGGTTATTTCGTAGGGGCGATTCACGAATCGCCCAGAAAAAAGTAGGGGCACGGCACGCCGTGCCCAAAAAGGTTTATTTGTAGGGGCAGGGCTTGCCCCTGCCCGATATTTTGTAGGGGAACGGCACCGCCGTGCCCGAGAGTTTTATATGTAGGGGCGGTTCACGAACCGCCCCAAATAATTTCTGGGCAATTCTTGAATTGCCCCTACGATTTAAACATTTAAACTCTTTGGGCTCAGCATGCTGAGCCCCTACAAGTAATTCTCGCAGGCTAAAGCCTGCGGCTACCATTCTTTTCTCCTTGGGCACAGCAAGACGAGCCCCTACAAATTCTTTCCGATTTTCAAAGATTTTAAATTTGTAGGGGCATGGCACCGCCGTGCCCAAAAGGTTTTATTTGTAGGGGCTGGGCTTGCCCCAGACCGAAAGGTTTTAAAAACCATAATTGGGCAGCCGCAAGGGCTGCCCCTACGAAATTTTTTTAGGGCACAGCAGGACGAGCCCCTACAAACCATTCTTGCAGGCTAATGTCTGCTAACTGGTTGCATATTTCTTAATTGTGGTATAGTTAAAAAAAGCAGATAGGCAAGCTTTCTAAAAAGAGAAGTTTTAGGGGGTCTTAATTCTAAATGATGAAAGTTAAAGACTGGATGATCCAAGAGGTTATAACTATTAAACC
>CALLJI010000023.1 GCA_938091475.1 uncultured Caldimicrobium sp.
TCATAGTGAAAGGGATCAAGTTTTAAGACCCTTTTAAAGGCTTCCTTTGCTTCTTGCAATTTTCCAAAATTGAGGTAAGCTAAGGCTAATCTGTGTTGTGCCCAAACTGCATGAGGGTTTTCTATGGCCTCTTTTTCTAAAGTTTTTAGAATATCCTCTGTGACCATAAGTTCCTCCTTATTTAGATTTAAAGGATACTACAAAAAATGAAGTTCTCAAGGGAGAAGATAGGGATAGCGCTTTTATTAGTAATTTTTCATTTCTTTTATTTCTTTGGGCTTTATTATGAGGGGTTAGAACCAGTTACTACAAATAAAAATAGTCTCCCCAAGATAGTGGAAATCAATCGAGGAGAGAATGTCTTCTCCATTGCTCAGAAGTTAAAAGAAGAGGGAATAATCAAAAATAAGGTGGTTTTTATAATTGAGGCTTTACGTAAGAGAGTGCATAAAGAATTTAAAGCGGGTGAGTATGTCTTTTTTCCCTATCAAAGCATTAACGAGATCTTTGAGATTTTAAGAGAGGGAAGAGTTTATTTACATAAAATTACTGTGGTTGAGGGAGCTACTCTGTGGCAAATAGCAGAGATCCTTGAAGAGAATAGGGTTTGTTCAAAAGAGGAATTTTTGAAATTTGCTACCGATAAAGACTTTGTTAAAAATTTAGGTTTTCCTGGTCCTACTATTGAGGGCTATCTTTATCCCGAAACTTATTATTTTCCTAAAAACACCCATCCTGCCAAAGTTATCAAAGTTATGACAGATAAATTTAAAGAAATCTGGCAAGAGTTAGAGCCTTTGGCTCAAAAAACACCTCTTACTATGAAGGAGATTATAATACTTGCCTCAATTGTGGAAAGGGAAGCCTTTTTTGAAAGTGAGAAGCCCCTTATTTCTGCAGTTTACCTAAATCGGCTAAAAAAAGGTATGCCCTTACAAGCAGATCCTACTATTAATTATGCCCTAAAAAGCTTTAGAAGACTCACTTATAAAGATTACTACTCTGTTAAAAGCCCTTATAATACTTACCTTCACAATAACTTTCCTCCCACACCTATCGGGAATCCCTCAAAGAGTAGTATTTTAGCAGTTTTAAAGCCAGCTAAGGTACCCTATCTTTATTTTGTGGCAACAGGGGATGGAAAACACATTTTTTCAAAAACTTACAAAGAACATTTATCCGCAATAGAAAAAATTAGATCATCTCCTAAGCCAGAAAAGGATATGGAGAGTAAGGGTGAGATTATTTCTCAGGAGCAGAAAGCCAAGTCTGAAAGTGCTGATAAAGAGTTAAAACCTCTCTAATAGTTAATTCTTCTACTCTTTCTGTACCCATAAATCCAGCCTCTTTTAAAAGGGTTTCAGAAAATTTTTTACGCAGCATTTTTCTTTTTTGATGAAAAAGTGTGGTTAAAAACTTTTTGTAGTGAGCCAAATCCTCTATCTTATATTTTAAGTTGGCCTTTAAGGAGATTAAAGCAGAATCCACCTTAGGAGGAGGTCTAAAAAATTTGGGAGGAATCGTCATAAGATAATGCATATCATAAAAGGTATAGATATAAAGGGAGAGCCAGCTTTTTCCAGAAATCCACTTTTCTGCAACCTCCTTTTGCACCATAAAAAGTGCCTGAGGAATAAGTTCGTAATATTTCACTACATTTTCAACAATTAAACTGGCCACATTATAAGGAAGATTTCCCAGGACTTTAAGCTTTTTTTCATTAAGAGAAGCATAATTAAAGCAGGTTGCGTCTCCTTCAAGCAAAATTACCCCTTTGTCCTTTATAGTTGTAGAGAGGTATTGAAGCATATTTTTATCAATCTCAAGGAGATAAAGTTTCTTAAAGGGATAGGCAAGGAGAGCCCTTGTGAGATGTCCGAGACCTGGACCAATCTCAACGAGAATGTCCTCTGAAGTGATTTCTGCCCGTTTAGCAATTTCTTCTAAGACCCCTTGTGAGACAAGGAGATGTTGCCCAAGACTTTTTTTAAGTTTTAACATTCCCTTTTAAGGAACGATAAGCAAGGGAAATTCTGAAACTTTGATAAGGGCTTTTGAGACTGAGCCAACTACGAATTTTTCTAACAATCCCTTTCCACTTTTACCTATAACAAGAAGGGAACGCTCTTTTTCTCTGGCAAGTTCAAGGATCTCGTAAGAAGGCTCTCCCACTCTTAAATAGGTATGGCAGAGGAATCCCTGTTTCTCAAAAAAAGTAGCCTCCTTTATAAGCTCTTCTTTTCTCTTTCTCTCTAAGGCAGAAATTTCCTCTTCTGACAAATCCTTGAAACTTCCGGATTTAATCACATTAACTATACATATATCTTCAATGAGGGAGGAAAAATTGGTCAAAAAGTGGCCAGCTCTTTGAGCTATTTCTGAAAAATCTGTAGCCAAAAGCGGTTTTTTAAAAATTTGTACATTTTCTCTTTGCACTAACTCTCCCTCAATTTCAGTAACTACTAATCTTCTATAAACTAAAACAGGGATTTTGCTTCTCTCAACGATTTTAATTGAAAGATCTCCTTCCCAGGGATAGAGGGTTTTTTTCTTTCCGATAACGAGAAGGTCTACCTTTTCTTTATCGGCTATTTCAAGAATTTTGTAAAGAATCTCTCCTACTTCTACATAGATCTTTACCTTTAGATTTAGCCTTTGAAGCTCTTTTGCCCATTCCTGAAATTTTAAAAGGGCAGATTCTTTTAATTCTAAAGCCTTTTCCTTTAAATAACCACCGAATGGAACATAGGCCACCTCTTCCCTTGGAATAAGATGTAAAAGCACCACTTCCTCTAATCCCACTTTTCTTAACTCCGTCAACTCAAGAAGAGAGTTATAAGCAAGTTCTCTAAATTTAGTGGGATAAAGGATTTTCTTTATAGCCATTTCACTCTATTATCCTTTAAAAAAATATAAAGGTTATAAAAATAAAAAGAGGCACTAACAGAGGAAGTGCATATTTAAAAAGATAGCCAAAAAAACTTGGCATAGCAATACCCTTTTCCTCTGCTATAGATCTTACCATAAAATTGGGAGCATTTCCAATATAAGTTAAAGCTCCAAAAAAAACTGCTCCACAGGAAATAGCAAGTAGGTAATTAGGGTGCTCCTTAATTAAAAACAATATAGCCTCTCTCTCAGGCATTCCAGGGTAAAATTTGCCTAAAGCCGAGCTAAGAAAGGTTAAATAGGTGGGTGCATTATCCAAAAAGGCAGAAAGGATTCCGGTTAACCAAAAATAGGAGGCCGTTCCAGATAAATTCTTTACTATAACGCTTAAAGCACCACTTTCTCCAGCCTGCAGAATACTCAGGGCTGGAATCATAGAAATAAAGATCCCAAAAAAGATGATGGTTACTTCTTTTATAGGAAAAAAGGTAAATTCATTTTTGTTGCGCACCTCTTCTGGAGTTGAAAGATAAGAGATTCCTGCAATGAGAAGTAAGAAAAAATCCCTAACCCACTCTTGTAGCGGTCTTGCAACACCTAAAAAACTAATCTCCCCTAAGTGAAAGTTACCACTTAGCAGTATAGCTATGGGAACAAGGATTAAGAGAAAGAGATTTTGTTTCCCGTGAATTTGAAAGAAATAATCCTTAGAAGACAAGACTTCAAGTTTTTCTTTTTTGTACATCCAATTATCATAGAGATAAAAAATTACAAGGAGAAAGGCTACACAAATAAGCATTGGCCAAAAAAGGTGGAGTGTCCAGAAAAAGGGAACACCTTTGAGGAATCCTAAGAAAAGTGGGGGATCCCCTAAGGGAGTTAGGGAACCTCCAATATTTGACACAAGAAAAATAAAAAAAACCACTAAATAAGCTTTGTTTTTTCGAGCTTCATTTGCTCGCAGGTAAGGTCTTAATAAGAGCATAGAAGCTCCTGTTGTTCCCATAAGGGAGGCCAGAGCTGTGCCAAGAGAGAGATAGAGGGTATTAAAGAGAGG
>CALLJI010000024.1 GCA_938091475.1 uncultured Caldimicrobium sp.
CCCCTATGCCCTAAATCTCATTTTTTCATACACAACTCCCCCCGCTATCTGCGAGGGGTGGTCACTGGGAAATGCAAAGATAGAAGGTTCAGATGCAACTATGATAGACGATGCAGATGGATTGATCTACGCAGACTTTCAATCCCACATAGTTCAGATACAACATTAGTCTATCATATCATATGAGCATTTCAAGTAATGCCCAAATGGGTTTTACCCGTTGGGTAATTCACGAATTGACCCTTGAATTTGTAGGGGCAGGGCTTGCCCCTGCCCGAAAAGGGTCTAATTGTAGGAGCACGGCAACGCCGTGCCCAAATGGTTTTATTTGGTAGGGGCGGTTCACGAATCGCCCAGAATTCGTAGGGGCAGGGGTTGCCTCTGCCCAATTGATTTAACTTGTAGGGGCGATTCACGAATCGCCCACAAATGTGTAGGGGCACGGCATGCCGTGCCCAAGAGGTTTAAACCGCATTCTGGGCACCCGCAAGGGGTGCTCCTACTTTTTAAATTTTTGGGCAAATCGTGATTTGCCCCTACTTTTTTAAAATTCATTGGGCACAGCATGCTTTGCCCCTACATTTTTTTAAAATCCAAAAAATATTAAAAAAGTAGGGGCACGACATGTCGTGCCCAAATAGGCGTAGGGGCGATTCACGAATCGCCCTCCAAATTTTTAAGCAAAGTGTTATTTGTCCCCACTTTTTTCAAACTTGTGAGCAAAAGGGATTAGCTTGCAGAGGCAATGTTATCATATGTATTTATGAGGCTATCAAAGGTCCTATTCCAAGAAAAGTTAGTTAAAATGTGAGAGCTTATTTTCTCCCTCAAATGAGGAGTGATAGAGTTGCAAGCCCGTATTATGCCGTTATATAAATCCTCTAAATTTTTGTCCCTTGCCAAGAATTCTTTGAAGGGTTGACTCTCTAAATTCATATCATAGGCCACAAGAACACATCCGCACGCTTGGGCCTCAAGAAAGGAGAGCCCAAAGGTTTCCATATGGGAGGTGCTTATGTAGATATCACAGTTAGTATAAATCTTGGCCAATTCTTCTTCTTTGTGTATATACCCTAAATAACTTAGATTGGGCAACCTCTTAGAAAGATTTTCTACTTTTCTTCTGAGTGGACCATCTCCTACTATAATAAGGTGAAATAAGGAGGGATCAAGATACTGAAAGACTTTAAGCAAGAGGTTTACATTCTTATCAATAGATAATCTGCCAGCATAGATAATCTTGTATTTCTCCCTTTCTATGCCCAAGGATTTGTCTAAAAAAGGATCTTTTTTCAAGGGATTAAAAATCTGTCCATCTACTCCCAAGTTTATGCTGGTAACCCTGTCAAGACCAAAATCCCGAAGAAAAACTTCAAGTTTTTTTGAAGGAGTGATAATTAAATCTGCCTGTGATAACTTCTTTTTTATGGTATACTCCATAAGTAGTCTCTTTAGCCTCTCTGGTCCTGGTATAAGGGATAGATCTGCCTTTATATCAGAGTGATAGAAAACACTGAGAATATAGCTTTTGGTCTTAAGATAAGGCAAAATTTGATAGCATCCACCCACTTCTACGATATCAGGGTTTTCTTTTTTCAGTATTTTTTTAATTTCTGAAAGGGAAGAGAAGAATCTATAGCCTCCTGTAAAGGGTAAGGGAAAGGATGAAAGCTCGTAAACTTTTGTAGATCCTATGTAGTATTCCCTTCTATGTTTGCCTGGAATAATGAGTGTGTGATCTATTCTTTTGTCCTTGAAATATTCAATTTTCTTCAAAAGATATCTCTTTATTCCTCCACTTTTACCATGAAAGTAGGGTGTTATATCGACTAACTTCATACATAGGCCTCCCAAGTCCAGCAATAGCCAGCATATAATCAAGGTAAGTTTCTCGCATATCAAGACTTTTGGCTTTGTTTAGAGCTTCTTTGGACATACTTTTGTATAGACATTCGTTTTTCAAAAGCATAAATAACTTATCCACATAGTCCTCTTTACTTGTAGCTATTAAGCCCTGTATCCCATCCTCTATGTGTTCATTAGCAGCCCCTTCTGAGCTTACTATTACTGGAAGACCACTTGCCATTGCCTCAAGTACAACCAGTCCATAAGTTTCTGTTTCAGAGGGGAATAAAAATATATAACTGCTGGCATAAGCCTTGGCAAGCTCTTCTCCTACCATAGCACCAACAAGGTATACATTTTGGGGTTTATTGGCTTCAACATAGGGTCTATAAGGGCCATCCCCCACTATTACAAAGGTATAATCTGGAAAATACTTGGCAACATAGAGGAAAGTATCTAAGCCCTTCTCCTTTGAGACTCTACCTACATAGAGAATTACCTTTTGATTTTTCCTTATGCCAAGCCTTTTTGCCCAAAAATCCATCTCTCTTTTATTTGGTGAAAAGATCTCCGTGTCTACGCCCCTTTTAAAAAGGCTAACTTTTTCAGCCCTAACCCCTCTGTTTATAAAGAGATTTTTATAATACTCAGAGGGTACAAAGAGCCTATCAGATGCATTGGCAAGAAAGACAAAAAACTTCCAAAGAAGGTCGTATGTATCTGGATTCCCCGTGTATATTTTGGCGTAGGTAGGTACATCCGTGTGATAGGCAAAGGTAATTCTAAGTCCTAAAATTTTACCTGCAAGCATAGCAAGAAGACCCATAGGTCCCGGTGTGGCTATATGCACTTGGGTAAATCCATTCCTATCCAAAGTGTCCAGAAGATCAAGGAAATTAGGGACACCCATTTTAAACTCCTCATAAAAGGGGGCAGGTATTTCTACAATAGGTTTTATGTTTATGAGATTTTCTTCCCTTGTCGGAGCAGATGTAGAAATCAAAAGGGTAAAGGGTAGATCTTCATCTACCGCTATTTGCCTAATTGTTTTGACACTTCGTGCAACACCATTTATGTGGTGGTATGTATCTGTTACATATGCTACCTTTGGTACCTTGATCTTTGAATACCCAAGGGATTTCCCTAAGTTTACTACCCGTTCTTCCTCTTTCCTTTGAACATACTTTAAGAAGGCGGGTAAGCTATGGGCTATCAAGGCTAAGCATAACTCTCCAAAGGTTTGGGGTGAGGGATTTCTGAAAAGCCTTTCCAAGGATAAGCAAGGTAAGGATCTTAGGATTTCCTTAATAAGATATGGTCTTTCTACTTTTATACCTAAGAAATTTTTCAAAAGAAAAGTTATTGTGGGATTCTCCGATTGCGTAAAAATTTGATCTGTTATGAGCTTAATGTCCGAGGGTATTTTGTCTTTGTTTTTCAAATAGTCATAACCTACGCGACTTATCATATTCAAAAGTCTATGCTCACCAAGTTCTTCGCTCCCTACAAGAGTTCTCCCTTCCCATATACCCCTCAAAAATTCCTCCTTGTCGTTGGCTCCCTCTACTCCAGTCCAAGTTCTACCAACATCTAAGCCACCATGATCATCAGTCCCTACCGTAAAGCTTATCTTATCCCGTATCCTTTGTGGTTCTATTTTATGCTTTTCTGCAAGGAAGTAGATCTTTTCCCAACCTTCGTACTCTCTTGCTATAAACTTTTCTATGTGTACGACCTTATCGCCCCTTGCACCATTTATTATTTCCCAGTTATCAAATAGAAGAATTAATTTCTCCACAAAGTTTTTATCCACAATAGTGCCATCCACAGGATAAAGGGGATGAGCAAGGGAATGGGCAATCTCTTTAGTCTTTAAGTATTTGACAAAATTATACACATTTTCCCTCAACTTTAAAAGGTATTCGTGATCCCTTTCTGTAAGACCATAAACGAGAATGTGAATGCAACCTCCCTCTGGAAAGCTAACCGTATACTCACAGCTTATAAAAACATCAGGGAAATACGCTATTTCAAGCACTCCATTGATTGTATTGTGATCTGTTATAGTTACAAAGGTCATTCCCCTTTCCTTTAATCTTTTGTATATTTCAAAGGGTTCAACATAGCTTTCTGGACAGCCTATTAGTTTAGTAAACCATCCCGCGGGCAGATTGGAAGCCTTTGAATGGAGATGTAAATCTGCCTTTGCTAAATAGTTTTTCATAGCTTATCCACCTCCTTGTTTCTTTTACTCTACTTATTATTTCTTTCCAAAGGTTTATCTTTCTCTGATCCTTTATGTCTGCCATATGTATGGCAAGCCTAAGAATGTTATGTCCCTTAAAGAGCCTTTCGAGCTCTGGGATGAGTCTTAGGCTTAGCCAAGAGAGGAATCGCCTGTTGCTAAAGGTAAGGACAGGTGACTTTATAAATAAATTAGAACTTAACTCCTTTATACACCCTCTGTAGGCTACTCCATCAAATCCCAAAGAATAGAGAACCTCTTCAAGGTATCTATTTCCTATCCAAGCTGGTGGAACAAAATATTTTGCCTTTAATCCCACATAATTTATTAGCTCAAGGGCAAGGGAAAGCTTGTTATAAGTTTCATTGTAGCCAAGACCGCTGAATTCTCCCTCACCATCCGTCCAAAGAATATCACTAATTTTTCTCTTTCCTTTATGGGTATATCCATGCAAAAGGATTTCCTGTTTAAGGCTTTGTACTAAAAGGATAAAATCTATATCTTCTTCTATGGGGTTAGTTTCCCAAAAATAGGGTACTATTAAAAGGGAAAATTTTTCTACGCCGAGATCTTCTATGATTTCAAGACTCTGTAGAAATTCCCTCCTATAATAGGGAGCCACATCGTGAAGTTCTAAAATAGCATATTTCATATTTGTAACTTAAAGATTAGAGGGAGTTTGTTAAGAAGCTATTAAAGCTTAGTTGAAAGATTGTTAAAATGAGGCAGATTCTTAGCCAAGTCCAATGCCCTTATTCAATGTGGAGAGACCTTTGTCTTTATTAGAAACCCTGATGATCCTAAAAATTTTTTT
>CALLJI010000025.1 GCA_938091475.1 uncultured Caldimicrobium sp.
TTTTTTATCACAATCATAATTCATTAAAAACATATGGGGTGTAAAAACTCTTCCAAAGACTAATTTTTCGAAATTAGGGGCCTTTCTTTTCTCAGGCGAAGCAAGCTCAATTTCAATCTCCATCTTCCGATCCCCTTTAAAATAAATTTACATTCCCTTTAAATTAACCTTTTTTCTCTTTTTGGCAAGTCTATGAGAGAAGTTTATGCCTGAGATATTATAAAGGCACAGCAGGCTGTACCAAAAAAAGTTGTAGGGGCACCCCTTGCGGCTGCCCAATTCTGGGCACGGCGGTGCCGTGCCCCTACAATTTTATGGGCGATTCGTGAATCGCCCCTACAAATGAAACAACGGGGCAATTCGTGAATTGCCCCTACGCTTTAAACCATTTTGGGCACGGCATTGCCGTGCCCCTACAATTTTATCGGAGCGATTCGTGAATCCTCTCTCCCTTTTTTAATTCTTTACAATGTGACATTTCAAAATAGTAACCACAACATTATCATAATAGCTTGACTTTTTAAAAAACTTTTTTAATTTAGACTATTAGAGCTGCAAAAGTTAAAATAGATGGATACAGGTCAACCATCTTAAGGTACCTTTAAATGTCTAAGCGTGTTTTATTTATATGCAAAGGCAATTCAGCAAGAAGCCAAATAGCTGAGGGTTTTGCTAAGGTTATGGGTATAGAAGCTTTCAGCGCTGGCACGCACCCCAAAGATTCAGTCCATCCAATGGCGATTGCTGTTATGGCGGAAAAGGGGATTGACATTTCACAACATAGACCGAAGAACCTTGATTTAGAATTCGCCAAAACCGTTGACTTGATTGTGACGGTTTGTGGTGAAGCGGATGAGGAATGCGCTCTTTTGCCTTTATCTGTCCCTAAAATACACTGGTCTTTGCCTGACCCAGCAAGGGCAGAGGGCAGTAAAGAGGAGCAGTTGGAGGCGTTCAGAAAAGTTCGCGACGAAATTGAACAAATGGTTAGACAACTTGCTCTGCAATTGCATGTGTAAGTCTACAATGAACAAAAAAATTCTCCATATAGAGGATAAATTGCTGTTAAATCAAGCTAAAGTTTATTAACTCAAACGAGAAGGTCACCAAGCTTGCATTGCTTATTATTTACAAGAAGGGCACAGTTTCACCTTTTTTATTTTTTTGGCAAGTCTATGAGAGAAGGTTATGTCTGAAGTATTATAAGGGTACAGCGCGCTATATCCTATGGATCGGGGCAATATTGAATTGCTCTACAATGTTTAACCCTTTTGGGCACGGCGGTGCCGTGCCCCTACAAAAAATGGGCTGGGGCAAGCCCAGCCCCTACAATTGAATCTCCTGGGCGATTCGTGAATCGCCCCTACAAATGAAACAACGGGGCAATTCGTGAATTGCCACTACCCTTTAAAAAAGTTTTCTACTATGTGACATTTTAAAATAGTAATCACAAGTAACCACACTGGGGCCTTGACTTTTTGAAAATCTTTTTTAATTTAAATCTTATAGGAAATAATCCCTAAAATTTAAGGGAGGTGAAAAAATGCCGATAAATAATATAAAATACATTGAGGGTAGCTATATGAAAATTAATGAACTAATTTCTCAAAAAGCTGGCCTTAATAAAGAAAAAGAGATTCAAAGAGAAAGAGTGGCTAATCAAAATACCCTTCAAACTAACCAACCCAATCCAATTAGAGACAGAGTTGAGCTCTCAAACATACAAGCGGTTGATAAAGCTATTAAAAAAAGCCAAGGTATGCCAGAGATTCGAGAGGAGAAGGTGTCTCAACTTCGCCAAGCTATTGAAAATGGTACCTATAAAGTTTCAAACAGAGACTTAGCACGTGCTATGGTTAGATCTCTCCTTTCAGAAATAGCTTAATTTATCTTCCTCTCCTGAATGGTCTTGATGATTTTTGTGGTTGAAATCTCATAATTAAATTCTAATCTTACCACTTTTCCTCCATAACTTTTTACAAAATCTGCGCCAACTATCTGGTCCTCTTCCCAATCTGCGCCTTTTACTAATATATCTGGTTTTAAGCTATGTATAAGTTTTTCTGGAGTTTCTTCATCAAAAATAATAATATAGTCAACACAGGATAGGCCTGCTAAGGTTTCCTTTCGAAAAGTTTCAGAATTAATTGGACGCTCACTGCCCTTTATCTTTCTTATGGAATTATCACTATTAAGACCCACGACTAAAAAATCTCCTAATTTTCTTGCTCTTTGTAGATAATCCACATGTCCTGCATGAAGAAGATCAAAACATCCGTTGGTAAAAACTAAAACTTGTCCCTTCCTTTTTCTTCTCTCAACGATCTCCATTAACTCTTCTAAAGATTTGACCTTAGCATTTTCTATAAAAGGAGTTTTCAAAGGATAAGGAATTTTTGGTAATTCAAGGCTAAGGGTAATCTCTTTTAGAGCTTCTTCCTTACTTAAGCGAAAAATTTCTTCTCCATAAGGAGAATAGAGCGAAGAATTTCCACCTAATTCTATGCTTTCTATTCTTCCTATTCCATTAATGCCTGCCACAAAGATTTGATTTTCAATAGCCCTTGCCTTAAGAAGGCTATTAAAGTGTTCTATTCTAACTTCAGGCCATTGGGCTGGCACAAGGAGCATATCTATGCCTAAACTTACATAAAACCTTGCTATTTCAGTAGATCTTAATTCAAAGCAAATGAGAGAGGCAAATTTTTTACCTTGATAGTTAAAAATTTCTCTTCTCCATCCAGGGCTTAAGTTCGCTTTATCGTCTAATCCAGGAAAAAGAAGTTCCTTTTCAGAGAGAAGGCGCACGCCCTCGCAAGAGACAGATAAATAGGCATTCGTATAGAATGTGCTATGAGCAAAAGGTGATCCCACAAGCGCTATTTTATGATGGAGATTTCTTTGGATCTCCTTCAAGGCAGACTCTATAGTTTTATAAGAAAGAGCCCTAAAGTTCTGATAGCCTGTTAGGGCTAACTCTGGAAAAATGATCATCTCACTCTGAGCTAACTTGATAAAATTTATTATCTTTTCTAAATTTTTCTCTAAATCTTGGGTTATTTCCATTTGAACAAAGCCTAAGTTTATGTCTCTTTCCATATTTTCTCTCCTTTTACTTCCTTAAGTTCTGACAGGGGCTTTTATAGGGACAGTATGTACAATTCTCAGCTTCATCTACAACATAAAAAACCTTGCTTTCTAAAATATGAGTAATAATCCAATGCAGGAGTCCTTCAAAATTATTTTTAAGATATTTTTCAACTTCTAACTTTATCTTGGGTGACTTTTTTCTGAGCAACATCCTCTCAGGCTCTTCAAGATTTGCTGGTGTAAGAAAGCCTGTATCCAATGAATAGAAATCTTCCTTGGCAAGATATTCTGAAGCATTTTTCAAAAAAAGAAAGAGATAAAAGAGTAGTTGAAAATTTGATAGATCACTCCCAAATAAACTACGCACCAGTAGAAAATCCTCTTTGTTAAAGGTTGAAGGAGGCTTTTGCTTAATAAGAGCCAACACACTATTGGGATAAGGCTTTTTGTATGGGTTCGTCTTGAAATCAAAAAGAATGTATTTTATTAAATCATTTTCTTTTCTTTTTACAATGAAGTCTATTCTTCCATAA
>CALLJI010000026.1 GCA_938091475.1 uncultured Caldimicrobium sp.
AGTCCTGCCTGTGTGATACACATATCTAAGAAGTCTTCCCAAGCTTCAGCAATAAGGTGTTTAAACTCTTTCTTATCCATGGTCTTTTCAGCTTCTTGAAGTGCCCATTCAGTGTGCATAAAAATAGGACCGCGTCCTTCTTTCATCTCAATGAGCATTGCATGGTTTCTCAAGCATGTTCCAACCACGGAAGCTTCACTGTAAGGGGCAAACTTCTTAAGCTCTTCTTTGTGCTTTGCCACATAGTCTTCATCAAAGGCATTGGTTGCCCTGGCTTTGAAAAGTAAGAACCAAGCTCCAACTGGACCATATCCATCCTTAAATCTTGCAGGCACAAATCTGTTCTCCATAAGCACAAGTTTTGCACCACTCATTGCAGCCATAGCATATCCAGAGCCAGGATTCCAAACGGGATACCAGGTTCTTCCCTTACCCTCATCAATTGACCTTGGACGGAAGACATTAACTGCTCCACCTGGAGAAAGCAAGGTGGCATTAGCCTTGATAATATAAACCTTGTTTTCTCTTACAGAGAATCCAACTGCTCCTGCACATCTATTGGGTTCATTGGCATCAAGCAAAGGCCTTACAATAAAACATCTTTCAATGATTTCAGCTTTGTCATAGGCTGCTAAAGCATTTTTGGCTGCCTCAGCTACAATCACTTTATAAGACTCTCCATTAATCATAATCTGCCAGCGTCCAGAACGAACTGGCTTTGCACCACCCTTCAAAGTTAATCCTTTTGCCTTGGCCTCTGCACCATCTAAAGTCTTCCCAGTATTTGGATCTTGCTTCCAAATAGGCAATCCCCAATCCTCAAAGGCATGCACTGTATCATCCACATGTCTACCCACATCAAAGGAAAGATCCTCTCTTATAATTCCCATCAAGTCACATCTAACCATTCTCACATAGTCATCAGGTTTATTCTCACCAATATAAGTGTTAATAGCTGAAAGCCCCATAGCCACTGCACCAGATCTCTCCATAGCAGCCTTATCACAAAGTAAAATTCTTAACCCGTGAGGTTTTGCCCAACGAACTGCCTCAACCGCAGCACCACAAGCCGCCATTCCACCACCTACAATTAAAATGTCTGTCTCTTTTTCAACTATTTCTGGCTCTGCACAAGCCAATCCAAAATTATAATGATGAATTTTAGGCATAGCTCTCACCTCCCTTTAAATTTTTAAATGGTCATTTTCTTATCTGTACACGGAAATACCTTGTTTAAAACTGCTTCTGGCTTTTTAGGCTCAACACCATCTACTGCTTGTGTGAAAAGTTGATTGGTATTGAGTTTGGCTGGATCTGGTTCCTTCCCACCAAGTGTTGGATCGGCAGATCCTTCAGGAGTGGTTCTTATAGGATATTTAAACCTTACCACCACTCCATTTCTAAACTTGATGGTCCACATAATGTCTGTAGTTCCTCTCATAGGCTGACAAGTTCCATTTAGAGGGGCAAAATCAGCATAGTGCCTAATAGAGATAGCACCTTGAGGGCAACTCTTTACACAGCTATAACACTCCCAACACTGATCTGGCTCTTGGTTGTAACCCTTCATTGCCTCTGGATCAAGGATCATAAGGTCATTAGGACAGATGTACATACATACTGTCCTGTCTCCACCCTTACAACCATCACACTTTTCGGGGTTTACATAACTTGGCATACTCCCACCTCCTTGTTTATTTTAAATTAGTCTGTCTCTATATCTGGAGCTGGTAAATAATCGGATTCCTTAGCTGCCAGCTCCTTGATTTCATTAATACGCCCTAAAACAGCTTTTACTACTTCTTCACCCAGGCTCTTCTGTTTAGCGATTTCTTCAAATAGTGCCCTCTTAAAAGCTACCGGAGTATCCGTTATACAGGCACGAGAATCGATTCTTGCTGTCTCAAAGGCCTTTAAGACATCATTCTTTACTTCTTCCCCCACTTTAACCCTAAGTACCTTAAGCTCTCCACCAAAGACAGCCTCGATATTTGCTTCAACCGAAGATCCCTTAATCTTATTCAACCTGTAATCATCCAAAAAAACCTCTAATGTATATTCCATTTTGTCACCTCCTTTAATTTTTCTTAAGTTATTCTAACTCTGGTAGATCCACCTCTAACTCTTCTTCTTTCCACTGGACATATCTCTCATTTACAAAGGGATAATTAAATTTCTTCCACCACTTTACTACTACTTTGAATACCTCGGGTCTCATAATTACAACAGGTGGTTGAACACCTTCTGCCACTAAGCCTCTAATTAAACTACCAGATAATTTTTCTTTTTGCTTGCTGTGATTACAATTTTCACTATAGGCCATCTCCTTACAAACAGGGCAATACCAAAATTCCCTCATATTCTGAGGCCTAATAATAAGACCACCCTCAACTTCATTTACAGGCTTATCAAACCCATAACTTGGTATGCCTTTTAGCCACAAAATCTGTGTAGCAAAGGTATCATAATACTCTCCCACTGCTGCATGGTCCCTTCCAAACATATGGTGGGTACATCCCATATTCTGACGAATAATTCCATGCAACAAACTCTCAAGAGGATTGCCATATCTCATATCCCAGAGAGTAAAACTTACCATATGTCTCTCAGGCTTAATATATCCATACTTGTTCACAGCCTCATGGGCCTCTAAAATGGCCTCATCTGGATAGTCACCTCTTCTCTTCACACCAATAATTGCATTTACAAGAATCCCATGACAAGGCTCAACATCTCCAGTATAAGCAGCATTCTTCATAAGAAACTCATGGCCTACATGGGGCACATTTCTGGTTTGATGAGCTATAGCGGTTCTCCAACCCTTCTGATCCATAAGCTCTCTACATTTTCTTGGAGGCAACCAAAATCTGTCAAAGGGCGGCTTAAAAATGGGCTCATTTATAATGGTATATTTTCCTGCTAAAATAATAGGATGGTGAGACCTGTAAATTACCCACCCAGGATGTTTATCATCAAATTTTTCTTGAACTACCTCTGGATTTGTCTCAGGTGAACCAAAAGTCCTATTTGCAAGCTCCTCTGGATCTATTTCATAAATTTCTTCAATATCTAAAATGGCAAAAGGCTTTCCCTTGAGCCTTAAAACAACCCTATCCCCCTCACTCACCCCAAGCTTATTATAATCTTCTTTAGAAATATCAAATAAAATAGGATAAGGAAATACCCATCCAGAAAGAAGCCTTCTCTTGGTTAAAACACTCTCAAGCTCAGCAGAGGTCATAGAACCTTCAACAGGACTAAAGAAACCATAGCAAACAGACATAATCTCACGATAAACATTCCTCACAGGGACCCCTCTTTTGTAATGAAGAGTAGGCTTAATGTCATAGAAGGCACAATACTTTTTACAAGCATCCAGATACTTCTTAGCTACTCTCCTATCTGTAATCACTTGCTCGACAAGCTTTCCCCCATGCGGCATGGGCCTTTGAAAATAAAGTTCTGGCATTTGTACACCTCCTACTCAGGTTTTGATTTACCTATAATTTTATAATTTTTTATTCAAAGTCAAATCCAATAATTCCAAATTGATGGATGTTTTTTTTATTTTTTGCATTTTTTTTTCCTTTAAATCTCTCTTTTTTATCCAATCTATTTATCCTTTTATTTTAAAATGGGAAATAAAGGAAACTCAAATAGAGATATAAAGTTCTTTGAATAAAATCAACTACTGGCTTGGGATAAATCCCAAGTAAGATAACCACAAAGGCACAAATTAGGATTGGAACCGCCAAAGTAACAGAATAAGCCCTCTTGGCAACCTCGCCCATAGGCCTATCCATATAGATAACCTTTATCACTCTCAAATAAGGATAGGCTCCAATTACTGAAAAAAGCATTGCTAACAAAGCTACCCATAACTTATTAGACTTAAGAAGTGCTATAAAAAGATAAAACTTGGCCATAAACCCTGCCGTGGGTGGGATGCCAGCTAAAGAAAAGAAAAATAATAATACCATAAAACTCACCAGTGGTAGACCTTTACTCAATCCTGAAAGAGAAGGTATGTGCAAATATTCTCTTTTAAGGCTCGTTAAATAAATTAAAAGAGCAAAACTACCTATGGTCATAAAGACATAAACAAACATATAAAAAAGGGTAAATCCATAACCTATAAAATCCCCTGATACTATACCCAAAGAAGCATATCCAGCATGCGCTATAGAAGAATAAGCAAGCATTCGTACAAGATTATCCTGTTTTATAGCCAAGAGGGAACCTATTAAAATAGTCAAAAGAGAAATTGGGATGAGCAAATTGCCTAAATCTATCCTTAAAGGAGAAAAAGATATCATCATTATTTTTATCAAAGCCCCAAATAAGGCAAATTTTACTAAGCTTGCAAGAAAGGAGGTTATCGGTAAAGGGGAAGCTTCGTAAGCATCTGGCGCCCACATATGAAAGGGCACTAAGGAGAGTTTTATAGAAAAGGCACCCAAAATCAGCAATAAAGCTATGATTAACTCTTTTTTAGAGATATTCTGAGCTAACTTAACAAAAATTTCTTTAAAAGATAAGGCTCCAACTAAGTAATAAATTATGCCTACACCAAGCAAAAAAAATAAAGAGGCTATAGAACCTGCTACAAAATATTTTAAGGCACCTTCAAGAGAGGCTCTATTATATACATAGGCAGTAGCTATCAAGAAATATACTGGTATACTTAAAAGCTCCATCCCAAGAAAGAGGGTTAAAAGATCTTGTGAGGAGAGCATCACAAAGGCTCCCAGCATAGAAAAAAGGATAAGCCCATAGTACTCACCAAAATTTAGCGCCTTGAAAACTTGCAAATAGGCATAGGAAATAAAAACAAGTAACACTAAAGCTATCAAAATCAAAAATTTTAAGGTGGTAGAATAAAAATCTGTCTTAAAGGCTGAAGTAAATTCTCCAAAGGGAGTAAATAAGAGAAAAAAAAGCCCAAAGCTTAATGCTATAAGCATAATATAATAAGCATAATTTTTGTTTTTTATAAACCTATCCACTAAAAACACAGTAAGTCCAGCTAAAAGAAAGATAACCTCTACTGCCAGAGCGCTAAAATTTAGATTTAAAGCTAACACCGTCTATCCCCCTTTAATGTAAATTCACCATTAACTGGGCTACACTTGCCCTCATAAAATCTAAAAAAGGATTGGGATAAATTCCTATGAGAAAAACCAAAATAATCATTGGAATCAAGGCTAAATGTTCATTCCAACTCAATGAAGGAAGCTCCATTAAATAAGGTTTAGGTTTTTGGAAAAAGACCCTCTGATATAACCAGAGCATATAGGCTGCTCCTATAATGACACCCGTTGAAGCAAGTACAACCATAAATTTGTCTTTTAAAAAGGTTCCTAATAAAATCAAAAACTCTCCAATAAACCCATTCGTTCCAGGAAGTCCAATACTTGCCAGGGTAAGAATCATAAAAAAAACTGCATAGATGGGAAAGGAAGTAGCTAAGCCTCCATAATAGGAAATCTCCCTGCTATGGGTTCTCTCATAAATTACTCCTACACACATAAAGAGGGCTCCTGTGACTATACCATGGTTAATCATCTGCAAAATAGCACCCTTTATACCAATAGGATTTAAAGAAAAGATTCCTAAGGTTACAAAACCCATATGGCTTACTGAACTATAGGCAATAAGTCTTTTCAAATCACTCTGCCAAAGACAAGCAAGCCCTGCATAAATAATGGCAATAACTGACAACACTAAAATTAACTTAGAAAAATAGATGGAGGCTTGAGGGAATAGAGGCAATAAAAATCTAACCATTCCATATCCACCAAGTTTTATCAAAATTCCAGCCAGAATCACTGATCCAGCTGTGGGAGCCTCAGTATGAGCATCGGGCAACCAGGTATGCACAGGCCACATAGGTACCTTCACTGCAAAGGCTATAAGAAATCCCAAAAATAAAAGTTTCTCCACATACGGAGGAAATCCTTTTCCAAGAAGAACTGTATAATCAAAGGTGCCAAATTGCCAAAATATGTAAATTATGGCAAGGAGCATAAAAATAGATCCAAAGAAGGTATACAAAAAGAATTTTATCGTAGAATAGATGCGCCTTGGTCCTCCCCATATACCAATGATTAAATACATAGGAATTAACAGAGCTTCCCAAAAGATATAAAAAAGCAATAAATCTAAAGAGAGGAAAACTCCTACCATAGCGATATTGGTAAACAAAAGGGCTAAATAAAATTCCTTAACCTTTTCCTTAATGGCATCCCAAGAAATAAGTATACATAAAAGGGTTACCAAGGTTGACAAAGGTACAAAAAGGATACTTATCCCATCTACCCCCAAAAAGTAATAACTCCCCAGAAAATCTAACCAAAGCTTCTTTTCTACAAATTGAAAAGAGGGATTACCATAATCAAAATTAAAAAGTAAAACTAAGGATAGGACAAAATCTATGAGTGCTGTTAATAGGGCAACTCTTTTTATCGCATTTTCCCTCTCTCGCGGAATAAAAAAGATTAACAAAATGCCCAGTAAAGGAAACCAGAGGATTAAAGATAAAAGTTTGGGAATTTCCACCTTCCCCCTCCTATTTTAAATAAATAAATACAAAATAAATAATAACTCCCAAAAGCAAAAACCAATTATAATAATTAAGGATTCCCCTATGAAATCTCCTGAAAAGGCTTGCACTTGCCTCGGCAGTTTTAGCAGAACCATTCACAGTATGGTCAATAATGAAGGTATCTAAAATTAAATTAACCACAGTT
>CALLJI010000027.1 GCA_938091475.1 uncultured Caldimicrobium sp.
TTTTTACCTTTCCTCTACCCCTCTTAGGAAAGTTAGCCCGTCTTATGCGCTTTAAACTCCATCCGGAAAAGATAGTCACTTATGTAGTAGATAGAAACATAAATTATACTAATATCTGTGTTTCTGGTTGTAAGTTCTGTGCTTATTATAGAGCTCCCCATTCAGCAGATGCCTATGTGCTCTCCTTTGAAGAGATTGCCAAAAAAATTGAAGAAACGATAGCCTTGGGGGGTTATCAAATCCTACTTCAAGGTGGCTTGCACCCTGAACTCACCATAGAATATTTTGAAGAACTCTTTTCTTTTATTAAAAGGAAATACCCTCAAATTCACTTACATGCCCTATCTCCTCCAGAAATCATCTTTTTAAGTAAATTTCACAAGCTTTCTGTAGACGAGGTATTGAGAAGACTCATTCAGGCAGGGCTTGATTCCATTCCAGGAGGCGGTGCAGAAATTTTAGTGGACAGGGTAAGAAAGCTAATTTCTCCAAACAAAGCTACAAGCGAGGAGTGGCTTTATGTTATGGAAAGGGCTCATAACCTTGGATTAAAAACCACTGCCACAATGATGTTTGGCCATATTGAGACTGAAGAGGAGATACTTGAACACCTCTTTAAAATAAGGGCACTTCAGGAAAAAACTAAAGGTTTTACTGCCTTTATTCCCTGGACTTTTCAGCCCCAAAATACCGCTATTTCTTATCTTACCAAAGTCGGATCAGCAAGATATTTGCAGGTTTTAGCCATAAGTAGATTAGTGCTCCATAACATTCCCAATCTACAAGTCTCTTGGGTTACCCAGGGACCACAAATAGCTCAACTAGCCTTAGACTTTGGGGGAAATGACTTTGGAAGCACGATGATTGAAGAAAATGTGGTAGCTGCAGCTGGAGTATCTCACAGACTAAGTGAAGAGGAAATACGAAGTTATATTAGAGATGCCGGCTATGTCCCTATGAGACGAAAAATGGATTATACAAGATTAGAAGACTAAAGGTCTTGTCCTAATGGAAGAAGTTATTATAAATTCTCAGCATCATTTTTTAATTCGCTCAAAGCTTTTACTTCCCCTGCCTTTAAATCCTCTCTTTGATGGAGCGATGGAAATTAAAGATAAAAAAATAACACGGATCGGTAGGTATAAGGAATTAAAAAAAGAAGTAAATAAAGCCAAATTTATTGACTTAGAAGATTTGATTCTTATGCCAGTTCTTACCAATGCTCATCTTCACCTTGAGCTTTCCGCTCTTCGCTTTAGGCTATCTTCTACTGGAAAATTTACCCTTTGGGTAAGACAACTCTTGAAAAAGAGAGAATCTCTTACCCCTCTTGATATAACAGAATCTGCAAGAATAGCTTCTCAAGAACTTCTCCGAGAAGGCATAGGCATAATTGGAGAAATCACTAACTCAGCTCTCACTGTAGAAATACTAAAGGACCTTCCCTTCTGCGGATATATATTTCAAGAAATAATCTCCTTTAAGGGTAATTATACTCTTAAGGAGTTAAAGGAATTTAATCCACACTATAAAATTACCTACTCACCCCATGCACCTTATACGGTATCCCCCTTACTTTTACAAGCCATAAAGGCCTATAATCAAAGGAGAAAAAAGATTTTTACCCTACACTGTGCAGAATCTCAAGAGGAGATAGAATTTATAAAGACTGGAAAAGGCCCTATAGCTGAGCTCTTGAAGGAGAGGGGCCAATGGAATGAAAGTTTCGCGCCACCTAAGGTCTCTCCTGTAAAGTATTTAGATACCTTAGGGCTTCTTGATGACAAAACACTTTTAGTGCATGCCCTTTATCTTGAAGAGGAAGACTTTCAGATTCTTTCCAAAAAACAAGTTGGGGTTTGTCTCTGCCCGAGGAGTAATCTCTTTACTGGTGCAGGCTTTCCCAATCTCCCAAAACTTTTATCTCATAAAATAAAGGTAGTCTTAGGCACAGACTCCTTAGCGAGTAATGATCGCCTCTCTCTCTTTGAAGAAATAAAAACCCTTTATTCCTTTTATCCGGACACTTCTCCCATAACTCTCTTAAAGATAGCAACTTCGGAGGGAGCAACTTTTTTAGGTTTTGAAAATTATGGCACCCTCAAAGAAGGTTCATATGCCAATTTTATCGCCCTCTCAACCTCTACCTCCCTCTCAAACTCCATAGATAAAGCCTTAGAAGAGTTTATTCTCTCAGAAAAAGAAATAAAATATCGTTTCTACGCAGGATTTTATGAATAAAAGGCTCTCACTCTATGTAGGTTTCCCACCCTATCTTAATACTCTTCCCCTTCTCTATCACCTCAAACTTCCGCCCCAGGTGAAACTTATTCTCAAAACTCCAAAGGAAATTAATCAAGCCTTAGAGAGGGAAGAATTGGACCTTGGACTTGCCTCAAGTCTATATTACGCACAAAATTTTTCTAAATTCCACCTTCTGCCCGATCTCTCTATTAGTGCCATAGGAAAAGTAAAGAGTGTAATACTTTATCACAATTTACCTATAAAAAAGCTTGAAGGAAGAAAGATTGGTATTTCTCCGGAAACTGAAACCTCTTTTGGGCTTCTCTATTTGGTCTTAGAACATTTTCTAAAGGTCAAGCCTCAATATGAAAGACTTAACTTTAGCCTAAAAGAGATGCCACCCCCTCTTTTAGATAATCTATCTGGATACTTAGCTATTGGAGATGAAGCTCTAACCTTACAAAAAAGCCCGTTCTTTAAATATGCTACGGATCTTGCTGAATTTTGGCTAGAAAAAACCAAACTTCCCTTTATCTTTGCCTTAATGGTGGTGCGAAAAAATATCTTGCCAGAAAAGAAAAACCTCATTAAAAAATTTTTATTTAAGCTCTATCTTAGTCGTGCCAAAGGACTTTCTTCCCTCGGAGAAATAGTTAATAGCTCTCACTTAAGAATAAATAAGAGATTTTCTCTAAATTATTTACAACATTTGGAGTATGATTTTTCAGGTCTTAAACAAAGGGCCTTTCTCTATTTTTGCAAATTATTATACAAAAGGGAATTTCTTAAAGAGCTTCCCTCTCTTGAATTTTTTGAACTATGAGTGTGACATCTACGGATCATAAAGGCTTTGTAAAAGAGAAATTTGACTTTATTGTTAAGCGCTATGATTTGGTAAACAGTGTAGCCAGTTTTTTCCAGGATGCTTACTGGAGAAAGAGGTTAGTGAAGTCTTTGGGAGAGATTAAAGGGCCTCTACTTGATCTTTGCTGTGGCCCCTATACTTTGTCTCTTGAAATTCTTCGCTCAAAGAAGCTCACTCTCTATGCCTTAGATCTCAGTTTTGAAATGCTCTCCTTTGGAAGGTTAAAGCTCAAAGAGTATACTCCCTATGTTTTTCCATTAAAAGGAGATGCTGAGAAGCTTCCCTTTAAGGGGGAAAGTGTTGAGGCTATAACCATTGCCTTCGGCTTTAGAAACTTACCTAATAGGAAAGAAGCTCTGGAAGAGTTTAGCCGAGTATTAAAAAAAGGGGGCTCTCTGTTAATCCTTGAGTTTTCCTTACCCAAAAATGTTCTCATTAAAAAGCTTTACTTGTTATATCTCAAGTATTATATTCCCTTACTTGGGGGCTTACTCACCGGGGACAAAGAGGCCTATCAGTATTTAGCTAAATCCATTCAAGATTTCCCTTCTTCAGAAGAGATAGATTATCTCTTGCAAAGCACTGGATTTATACCCATAAAAGTAGAAAAATTGACCTTCGGAATAGTTACCCTTTATCACTATAAGAAGGCTTAATTTTCCTCTAAGGGCTTTAGCACAAAGAGAAGTTGTCCTTCTTCCACCATTTGATTAAGTTTTACACATATTTCTACGATCTGGGCATCAAAGGGTGCAACAATGGGGTTTTCCATTTTCATAGATTCAAGATTAGCTATTTCCTCACCTTTATGTACAATATCTCCTGGTTTCAGAGTACCCCTTTTTGGATTTCCTATTCTCCAAAGGGTTCCACTGATGGGTGCACCAATTTCTGTTGGTTTAGTTGCCCGTCTCACCTCAGTTTTTTTTGCCCTGGGAGTTAAAACCTCAAAGACCCGCGTTTTATTATTAACCTTTAAAACCACATGGATAACTCCGTTACTTTCATTTCCCACGGAGACAAGTTCAATGGAGTAGGGCTTTCCTTCCAATTCAAATTCCACCTTGTCTCCTGGATGGGCAAATCCATATCTCCAAACTTTAGTGGGGAGCACCAAGGGAGCAACACCGTATTTTTCTCTAAACTTGATAAAATCAATAGCATCCTTTGGATGCATAAGATAGAGGATAAACTCTTCTTCTGTGGCAGCTCTACCTATTTCATTTTCTAATTGTTTTCGTTGTGCCTCCAAATCCTCATCAGGAATATTCTCTAAAGCTGAAGTTTCCACTCTTTCTTTTATTTTTTCTTGCCAAGCCTCTCCAAAGGCTGACTGATATACCCAATCCTCTGGCCAGCCCACAGGCAATTTGCCATAATGTCCCAAAATGAGGTTTTTAAAATCTCCAGGTGCTTGCCTAAAAAGTTGAAGGAGTTCTTGCTTTTCCTCTTCTTCCATTGCAGAGAAATCTTGTTTCTTCTCCTCTACAAACCTTTTAAGTAAGTTAATAACTTTTTGCACTCCAGCTTCTCCAAATTCCTTGTAATATTTATTTACGATACCAGAGCAGGTCACCCAGGTAATTTGAGAACCAGGAGTTACATCAAAATATTTGACGATTTGATTATAGAGACTCATTACCTGAAGAATGGCAGGCATAAGATGGAGAAAACCGCCTTTTTCTGCTTGTTCAAAGGAGCTGGGGAAAGCTCCTCCTGGCATTTTATGTTTGGTGACCATATGATCAAAGCCCTTAAAAGGCGATTCAGCCCACTCATAATCTCTTATCCATTCCCTCACCTTTTCCACAGCAAGCTCTGCAGCCTTTCTATTTAAATTTACTGGAATTCCCTCTTCTCTAAGAATAGCCTCTACAGCTAAAATAGGAGAGTGCCCATAGAATCTACAAAGGGTATCCTCTTGCACATCAAGAAGTTTGGCACCAGCCTTAGCTGCTGCAACTAATACTGGAATAGCCAATCCATCTGTAATATGGCGATGGTAGTTAATTATCAGGTCCGGATATTTCTGCTTTATGGCATCAATTAGTTCGGAAACACTCTGCACTGTCCCTACCCCTGCCATATCCTTTATACAGAGAATAATCTCCTCCACTCCACCACATAGTGCAACTATCTCATCCACTACTTTTAAATAATACTTCGTATCAAACCAAGGAGCCACTGTATAAGAAATAGCAGGTTCAAAGAGCCTTCCTCTCTTCATCACTACTTCTGCCACAAGGCGCATATTCCTTACATCATTTAAAAAGGAAAAACATCTCCACACATCTATATCCACTCTTTCCACCACATATTCAATCACATTCTTGGGATAGGGTCTATAGCCCCACATATTAGTCTCTCTGATGAGAGTTTGAAGGAGTACATTAGGCATTAGTTCTCTAAGAAGGGCAATCTCTTCAAAGGGGCTTTCTCGCCTATTCATAATCCCCACATGCCATCTGGCTCCACCGTGACATTCTGCTGCAAAAAACCCCATTTCATTATAATAGGGAGCCAAGGTTTTTAAGTCGTAAATTCTTAGGCGGTTCTTATAATCAGACTGTCCAGCATCTCTCATTCCCAAAGAGACAAAAGCCACCCCAGGAAGCTCTCTAACTTTTCTCACTATCTCCTTTGGGGTCATCCCAGGAGTTACAAAGATATAACTCATAATTTCCTCCTAAGGACGCTTAATTTTTTTACATCCAAGATTGAGGTCCCAAAGCGGAAATTTCTGCTATGTATTGAGCAACCTTTAAAACCTCATCTTCCGGAGTCTTCTCCCTAAAGGCTGAGATAAGCTCTTGATAATGTTCTTCAATAAAGCGGGTTGAAAAGTTTCCTGCGATAAATTCAGGATGTCTTATGATGCTAAGTAAGAGAGGGGCTATAGTTTTTATACCCTCTACCTTCAGTCCTCTACTTAGAGCTCTATCCATAACTCTTAGGGCTTCGGCTCTATCTGCACCAGCAGACATAATCAGCATAATAAGAGAGTCATAGTAGGGGGGGACATCCGCTCCCTCGTAAACACCTGAGGCTACTCTGATTCCTGGTCCCTGGGGTATCTCTAATCGAGTAATGGTCCCAAAGGAGGGATTAAAGCTTCGTGGATCTTCTGCATTAATGCGCACCTCAATAGAATGTCTATTAGGATAGATGTCCTCCTGCTTAAAGGGAAGTTTTTTACCTTGAGCGATATCAAACATAAGACTTACTATATCTAATCCTGTAATTAATTCTGTGACTCCATGCTCCACTTGAAGACGCGTGTTTACCTCTAAGAAATAAAATCTTTTTGTTCGTGGATCTAAAAGAAATTCAACTGTTCCAGCTGAATAGTAACCAAGTTCTCTGGCAAGCCTAACTGCAGTATAACATATCTCCTGTCTTAAATTTTCATCAATGCTTGGTGAGGGAGCTTCCTCTAAAATCTTTTGATTTCTTCTCTGGATAGTGCATTCCCTTTCATAAAGATGAACTACATTCCCAAATTTATCACCCAAGATTTGCACCTCTATGTGTCTTCCCTTTTCGATATATTTCTCAACAAGGAGAGTATCATCTCCGAAAGCTTTTTTTGCCTCTGATTTAGCTTTTTCAAAGGCAATATTTAGTTCCTCAAAACTATCTACCCTTACCATTCCCTTTCCACCACCGCCTGAGGCAGCTTTAATTAGTATGGGAAAAATTATTTCCTCTTCTGTCATCCATTTTCTGATATCCTCTGGGCTTTGCACATTAGTTAGTCCAGGAATAGTTGGGACATTAGCCTTTTGGGCAAGCTTTTTAGCTTTAATTTTATCTCCCATAAGACGGATCACTTGAGGAGGAGGTCCAACCCAGATTAAGCCAGCCTCTTCCACCATCTCAGCAAAGGTGGCATTTTCTGCTAAAAAGCCCCATCCAGGATGAATGGCTTGGCACTTTTTCTCTAAGGCGCAATGTATTATTTTTTCCATATTTAAGTAGGAATCATGAGGGGGAGCCTCACCTATGTGAACTGCTTCATCTGCTAAAAAGACATGATAAGCTAATCTATCTGGCGTACTATAAATCGCCACAGTTTTTATTTTTTTATCTCTGCAGGTGTGCATAATTCTCACAGCTGGCACACCTCTATTGGCAATAAGCACCTTTCGGATATCCCTAACTACAGGCATACTCTCCTCCCCTTTGAAATCTTATCCATCATACATAATCTTTAATCTTTTGTCAATAAGAGCAGAGGATTTTTTAAAAATAATGGATAACTTATGATTCATACCGGGAGTGAAAAAGGATAAGAGCTTGTGTTCTTGATATATCTAAAATACCCTTAAGGGTAAGTCCTTTATCTTTTTATAGTTTTCCTTTTTTAGTATCCTGAGAAATAGTAGGGCAGTCATATAAGCATCTTCCAAGGCGTTATGAAAGCTTGAAATAGGCAACTGGTATTTTTTTAATAAATCCTCAAGAGAGGCTTTATAATCTTCCACAAGATCCAAAAGGTCAATGGCGTATGGGTAAAAAGGTCCTTTGCAGTTTTCTTTTACTAGTTTTCTTATCATAGTTATATCAATGTATACATAAAAACCTACAAGAATACAGCCTCTTGAGTATTCTATAAAATTGATGCAAGCTTCTCTTCTGTCTGTTGCTTCCTCCAAATCTTGGGGCATAATCCCGTGCACCTTGATTGATTCTTTGAATTTCCCTGAAGTTTTCAATAATATGTAAAAGCTTTTTGAAAGGTCTATCCTTAAAGATTCTATCTTTACAGCCCCTATACTTATAACTTGATCTTTTTTAAAATTCAAACCGGTGGTTTCTGTATCAAAAACTACGAAGCACGCTTCTTTGATATCTTTTTTTCTATCTATCTCCCAGTTGAACCTTTCCCATTCACTCCCCTTTAGCATTCTAAATATCAGTCTTTCTAATGCTTTCATTCAAAAAACCTTAAATTGTATCTATCATATAAAAAGTCTTGAAATTCTTTTATAATTTTGAATACATCCTTTAGGGTGTTTTTCTCTGTTCTTGAAAGTTCCTGCAGATTAATATAGTTATCGGGCTTTTTTCCTTTTGTCATTTTTTTTGCTTGCGATCTAAACCTTAAACTAAGAAGATATCTGTATGCTTCTTCAAGATCCTTTGCAAGTTCATTAGTAAAAATTCCTAAACTTCTTAACGCTCTTATTCTATCAAAGGTACTTCTCTCGGATATTCTACCCTCCAAAGCAAGGGCTCTTATACCCTGAGTTATTGGGAAAATTCCTCCTTTCTTTATATCTAACTCTCCTCTGTGTTCACCTGTTTTTTCTACTATAAACTCTTTGAAAAATCCTAAGGGTGGTCTAGATCTTACTGCATCCACGGCAAGGAAGGGTAAAAACCCAGGATTTTCCTTTAAACTTTTAAGAATACTATTCCATAGATCTTCAGATAACCTTTGATCTCCAAAAACATTTCTAAAATCAAAAAATATGGCAATGTTTAATATATTTTCTGATTTTGGTTTTTCAATCCAATTTCTTACTGCCTGTTGCCACTCTTTTAAAGATTTTCTCCAAAAGGAATTTGATACCATAACATTTCCAGGACAGGGTGGAAAACCTATTTCAAGTAAGGTGTTAATGTATACCTTTGAAAATCTATCAAAGTACTGCCTAGCATCAAACTCCAAAATTGGGTCTTCCTGATAAATAAGGGCATTGTCTTGGTCGGTTTTAAGGCTTTGTTCCCTTCTCCCCTCACTACCAAGAACCACGATGCTAAAGGGTACTGAGGGTTCTTCTCCCAGTCGATTAATAGTAATGTAAACAGCCTTTTTCATAAACCGGTCGTTAATCTCCGATATATACTCAGAAAGTCTTTCTGGGTCTGTTCCTTGAAAAACAAGATCCAAGACTTGTTCCTTTACGAGTTTATACAAATATTTCAAATCTTCTACGCTTTTGGCTTTGTCTATTTCTTTAATCAATAAAACTGCATTCTTGCTTTCGTAGGCTATTAAATCTCTATCTTCAATAACACCTATGGGTTTACCATCTTTAACCAACAAAAGTTTTCTTATTGCATACTTTGACATTAAATACATAGCATCATAAAGAGTGCTATTACTTTCTATGGATATTAGGGGGAAGGATGCAATGCTCTCAAGCTTTACTTCGCTGGGGGATAGACCTTTAGCCAAAACCTTTTTCAGAACATCCCTTTCTGTTATTATTCCAAACCCCTTTTGCATACTAACTAAAAGATAAGTACTATCCATAGCAACCATCTCTTTTATAGCATCTTCAACCGTCTTTTCTCCATCTAAAACTAAAAGAGGTCTAGGATTTATACTTACAAGAGAAATATTTGTGTATTTTTCTATACCATGCTTGAATTCCTTTTTTTCTGCCAATTGTATTCTCTTGGCAAGTTTTCTTGAGAAGTATTCCCTAAAGGCTTCGTTGTTGCTTATAAGTTTGTTGAAGATCTTTTTATTAAGAAGAAAAACTACACTATCTTCCAAAGCTTTCGCAGTAGAGCTTGGTGGTTCCGAGGTCATAAGATATATATAACCAAAACATTCTCCTTCATGAAGATATTCAATTACTTCTTCATCTTTCTCAAGTAAGAGACTACCCTTTCTAAGGATATACAAAAATTCCAAAGGGGTAGAGCCTTCTTTAAATAGAATTTCTCCCTTCTTGTAATACTCAACAATAAGACTTTGGGCTATGCTTTGAATTTCCCCTTTATCCAATTGGTTAAAGGGTTCTATTTCAGAGAGAAACTTTTCTGCATCAAGCATTATATCAATTTTATGACTAAATACCTAAGTATCAACAGGGTTATCACTATTACAAGCGTATGGCAGCAGGGAAGGAAAGAGACCAGCTTATAGGCTGGTTGAGTAGCTATGTAAAGTATGTTGTAGAAGAAATTTCTTCTATCGGTGGTAAACAAAGAGAGAGTGGCCCGCCCTATAACGAGCCACATATAAAAGGCAAGCGTGTAATTTAAAAATTGCTCTATCATTCTTCTGCGCCAGCTTTTACGGCACCCTTTGGATAGCGTATATTGTCTACAAACTCCTGGATATTTTGGGGAGGTGGAGTGGTAAATCTTGAGACTATGAGGGCTACCAAGAAGTTAAGAGGCATTCCAAAGATGCCAGCAGCTATAGGCTTTATACCAAAAAGCGCTACTCCTTTAAACCTACTAAGATAGAGATATACCATTGTAACTCCAAGACCAACAATAATACCAGCTACTGCTCCCTGTTTGTTCATTCTTTTGTCCCATATACCAAGCACTAATACTGGGAATAGAGATGCAGCAGCTAAGGAGAAAGCCCAAGCAACAAGCTCTACAATTATGGCAAGTCTAAAGCTTGCAACATAAGCACCAAAAAGAGCAACTATAAGAAGCAGGGCTTTTCCAATCTTAACCCTTGTGGATGGAGCAAGGTTCGGATTTATTATTTTGTAATAAAGATCATGAGATATTGCATTAGATATGGTTATGATTAGACCATCTGCTGTAGAGAGGGCTGCTGCCAATCCACCAGCGGCCACAAATCCTGCTATTACATAGGGTAGTCCTGCTATCTCTGGAGTAGCAAGCACTATCATATCTGGATGTATGGATATTTCAGCAAACTGCACTATTCCATCAAGATTTAGGTCTCTTATGGTTATAAGGTTTACCTTTGCCCATTTCTGTACCCAATCGGGCAACTGATCAAAGGCTTTGCCAACAAGGTTTAGCATTTCATAACTACCAAAGGCAGCATAGGCTGGAGCCGTAATATAAAGTAGAAGTATGAAGAAAAGAGCCCAACCTGCAGATGTCCTTGCCTCTCTTACCGTTGGCGTTGTGTAAAATCTCATTATCACATGTGGAAGTCCGGCGGTTCCTAACATTAACATTAGTGTTAAAGCAAGAAAATTAAACATTCCTTTTGCATCAGAAGGAGGCGCAACATATGACTTAGGTGGTTTAGAAGCTTCTTGGGTTTTTTTCATTGCCTCGGTCCACTTTTCCTTGGCTTCTTGAGGTGATTTTGGATAATCTTTTATTTGCTTTTCTATCTCTGCCCTCTTTGGATCGTTGGGAGGGAGTGTATTTAGCTTATTTTCAAGCTCTAACTTGCCTTGTTCCCAGCTTGTTGGCAAGGCTTCTATCTTTGCTTTTAATTCCTCTGCTTTTCTTTTGTGTATTTCTCTTACTTCTATTTCCTTTGGGTCACCCTTAAGCTGAGCAAATTTTTGTTCTATACCCTGTAAAGCAAAACCATAAGAGATTTGTGAAATTGGGTTGCCTGTATACTTAAGAGAAAGTACTGTAACTGGTATCAAGTAGGCAATTATTAGTACTATATATTGAGCCACCTGAGTCCAGGTAACAGCTCTCATACCACCCAGGAAGGAACAAACTAATATACCAGCGAGACCAACAAAAACACCAATTTCAAAGGGCAGCCCCAGGAGTCTGCTTGCTATAATCCCAACACCCGTTATCTGAGCTACTAAGTATGTAAAGGAAACTATAATGGTAGCTAATATTCCAACTATTCTTGGAATTTTTCCCCCATATCTCGCATCAAGAAAGTCTGGAATAGTATAAGCACCAAATTTTCTTAAGTAGGGGGCTATTAGAACACCCAAAAGCACATATCCACCCGTCCATCCCATTATAAAAGCAAGACCGTTATAACCTTGTAAGGCAAGGGCACCAGCCATACCTATAAAAGAAGCGGCAGACATCCAGTCAGCAGCAGTTGCCATACCATTAAAAATCGCAGGTACTCGTCTACCAGCAACATAATATTCTGCCAATTGGCCAGTTCTAGAAATTATTCCTATTATTGCATAAACGGCAATGGTTCCAAAAAGAAATACATAGCCTATAAAGGTAGGGGAGAGGTTAAAAAGCTTTTCACCTATATATAAAAGTAAAAGTAGTAAGATAAGCCCACCTGTGTATATAGCGTAAACCTTTTTAAGTCTCTCAACAAAGCTTCTCTCCGCCATATTAATCCTCCTCCACACCATATTTTCTATCTATTTCATCCATTCTTCTTGCATAAAAGATTATCAGAAGAAGAAAGACTATCAATGCTCCTTGAGAACCCATATAGTAACCAAGGGGAAAACCAAAAATAACTATTTTGTTCAAAATACCAGATATCAAGGCCGCACCGTAAGATACAAGAGCCCAAACCAACAAAACAATCATCATAAGCCTGCGATTTTCTCGCCAATAGTCTTGCAACTTTTCTTTTGTTATCATACCTTTCCCTCCCTTCAAAAATTTTGAAAATTCAATTTTACATTTTTTAAATTCAATGTCAAGATAATACTAGAACGTTGTGGTTACTATTTTAAAATGTCACACTTAATTACTATTTTGAAATGTCACATGTTGGAAGTGTGATAAGCTCTACTAAAAAAGATTTTGTATGTAGGGGCACGGCACGCCGTGCCCTTAAATGGGCAACCGCAAGGGTTGCCCCTACAATTTTTTAAATTTCTGGGCAATTCTTGAATTGCCCCTACCCTTTTTTGTTATTTCGGGCTCAGCGTGCTGTGCCCCTACCAATATTTCTCGCGGGCTAAAGCCTGTAGCTACCTTTTTTATGTATGGGCACGGCATTGCCGTGCCCAAATGGGTTTTAAACCGCATTTTGGGCAGCCGCAAGGGCTGCCCCTACATTTCTTAAATTTTTGGGCAAATCATGATATACCCATACAAAATCTTTCTCTCAGGAGGTGCGATTTCACGAATCACCCAAATTTATGGGGCATAGCAAAAGGATCCCACTTTTAGAACATTCTCCATAAAGGTTGATAAGTTTTAAAGGTGCATTAAATTTTTTTTAGCTATGCCTATTTATGAATTCCAGTGTGAAAAATGTGGATTTTTCTTTGAAAAACTTATGAAAAGAGACGAAGATTTTCCATCCTGCCCGAATTGCAATTCCCAAGAAGTTCTCAAAGTCCCCTCTCTTTTTGGTTTTAAAGAAAGATCTAATCAAAGGGCAGAAAGAGAAAAAGTTATTTTAAAAAGAGCTAAAGACTATTTAATAGATGGAAAGATAAAAGAGGCTCAAAGTTTTTTAGAAAAGGCAAAGGAGTATTACCCTACAGACAGAATTAAAAGACTTTCTGAAAACTTAGCAGAAAAAAAGCCTCCCAAAGGTGGTTTTTTAATT